>CAZZZR010000012.1:0-19742 GCA_964658605.1 uncultured Caulobacter sp.
TAACGAGAAGGCTAACGCGGGGGTGACTGCGAATGCAATAAGGGCCGGGCCCGGCGACGTCATGCCGTCGCCACCCTGTTGCCGAAGCATCACGCTGGCCCCCACCGCTGCGACCCGGAGCGGGGATCAGAGCGCCCGCGCGCTCCCTCCATGCGCGGCGTCCCAAACGACGCGCGCGTGCGTGAGATCGTCGCCGCGGAAGCGGAAGGCGGCGGCGGCGAACCGCGGCGCGAGGCCGACGCCGGCCACCTGCAGCAGCGCGCCTGCCCGGTCCGCCCGCGAGACGGCGCGCACCACGAGCGATCGGGTTTGCGCCAGGGCGTGGTCCACGTCAGGGCCGCGCACCGCCGTTGCGGCGACCTCTCGCAGGGCGGAGGCCGCGGCGGCGTCGAGGTCGGGATGGTCCTCGAGCCGAAGGGCGACCGCCTCGCGGCGCTGGTCGAGGAAGGCGTCGACGGCGAGCGCATGCAGGGGTTCGGCCGTGATGTCCGACGCGCCCTCTCCCACGCGCCACAGCCGCGCGATCAGCCCGTCGTGAAGGTCGGCGACGAACGCCTGCTCGGCGCCCTCGGCGTCGGCGTCGAAGGCCGACAGGGTTTGGGGCGCGACCACGACGGAGGGCGCGGCCGAGAGCGGGCACGGGTTGCGCGCGAACAGCTCCACGATCGACGCCGGACCGAACGCCTCGGCGCCGAAGGCGTGCGCGCGGGCGGCGGGCAGGAGGCCCTGGGCGGCGGCGGGGTCGCCGCGAGACAGGGCGACGAGGGTGTCGAGCGGGCTCACGGCTGCGCCCCCCCGCTTCGCTCGACCGCCGCCTCGCCCGGCCCCGGGATGCGGGCGGGCGCGCCGCCCAGGCCGCCTGCGACCTGCCGCAGCACGGCGAGCTCGTCGAAGACGGTGGCGTCCTCCACGATCAGGCCGGCGCGCAGGCGATAGTGGCTGACCGCCAGCACCAGCACGTCGCGCCCGGTGGGCGGCCCCCAGGCGCCGACGCCGCCGTGCACGCCCGCGAGCGACCAGCGCAGCGCCACCGCCACGTCGTCGCCCGGCAGCGGCCGCGCGCACCAGTGGTCGAGCCGGAAGCGCGCGCCGTGCAGGAGCGCGCGCAGCTGCGTCAGGCAGGCGATCCAGTAGCCCCTGCCGAAGCCGCGTCGGTTCGTGGGCCAGCGCACCTCCACCGCGGGGGAGCAGGCCTGGGCGGCGTCGCCGTAGAGGTCCTCGGCGAAGGCGGCGACCAGCGCCTGCGCCGGAAGGCGGGCGGAATGGCCTTCCGGCGGCAGCGCGGGGGAGGCGTCGCGCACCGCCGCGATCCAGTCGGCGCGCCAGCGATGGCGGGCGGGCTCGCCTTCGGCGTCCGCCGCCGCCTGGGCGCGGGCCAATGCCCAGGGGTCGAGGCCGAGCTGGAGGGCGGCGCGGGCGTTGTCGCGCACCAGCCACTCCTCCACGATCAGGTTGTCGCGCACCAGGCAGTCGGCGACGGTGGTGGCGACCTGCACGCGGCCGGTGGCCGGGCCGAACTGCGCGTCGTCGCCTGAGTGCGTCGAGCGGCTCGTGATGCGGTGACTGGAGTGGAAGAGGCCGGGCTCGTCCTCGCTCCAGATGACGTCCTCGCCCACCACGATCCGGTCGGCGTAGGCGGCGAGCGTGCCCACCGTGCCCTGCACCACCGAGTCCAGCCCCGAGGCTGGGCCGTTCAGCGTGTGCATGACGCAGCTGTCCGCGTAGTGCGTGCGGCACAGGCCGACGTTCTTCTGCTCCCAGATGCGGTGGGTGCAGCGCAGGATGTAGTCGACAATGTCACAGTAGACCGGCTCGAACCCGTCGCCCAAGGCTTGGCGGCGGGGACGCTCCGCCAGCACCTCCTCAAGCGCCCGGCCGACGGGGGACAGCACCTGCGGGTCGGCGTCCCAGGGCGCCTGCCTTGCAGGATCGAACACCAAGCCGCTCATGCCCGCAACGCGCCCGCGAGCACGCCCACCTCGTCGAAGATCATCCACTCCTCGACGATCACGCCTCCCGCAAAGCGCATGTGGGTGATCCCCATCATCAGCGCGGGCCGCCCGGCCGGGCAGTCACCCAGCACGCCGCCGCGGGCGGTCGAGCCCTCCAGCCGCCACCGCACGGCCAGGATCACGCCGTCGGTCTCATCCGACCAGGAGACGTGCTCCACCTCCATCGTCCCGTCCGGGATGGAGGTCAGCACCTGCAGGATCAGGGCGGACAGGTTGCGCAGCCCCACCGTCACCCGCCCGCCGCCCGCGTGGCAGACGATGTCGCGGCCGTAGTAGCGGTCCAGCCTGTCGAGGCGGCGACGGTTCCACAGGGTGTCGAACATCACCCGCGCGAAGCCCTCCGGCGTGGTCTCGTCGGCCTCTACAGGCGCGCGCGGGGCCTGGCCGAGCAGGCGGGTCGGTGCGGAGAGCACGCGCATCTCGCGCTCGGGCGAGGTGGCGATCGCGGCGGCGACGGTGGCCACGTCCAGCCCCAGCTGCCGCACGGCCGCGCCGTTGTCGCGCACCAGCCACTCGGTGTGGATCAGGTTGTCGTTTGAGACGCAGTCCGCCGCGAACCGGATGCCCAGCCGCTTGCCCGTCGGCGGTCCCCACGCCGACCATCCCAGGTTCGTGCTGCGGCTATAGCCGAGGTGGCTGGTGTAGAAGCCCGCATCCTCGTCGCCGGACCAGGCGACGTTCAGGTGGTGCAGCTCGCCGTCGGGGAAGCCGGTGAGCGTGCCCGCGGTCGACGCGATCACCTCCTCCACCGAACGCACCACGCCGTACTGCGAGTAGACGGTGCAGGCGTGGTCGTAGGTGTCGTAGATCCGCCCTATCGCCCGATCGACCCAGATCTCCTCAGTGATCCGCACGATGTAGTCGACGATGTCCGAGTAGGTCTCCTCGAATCCGCGCATGGCCTGCGTGCGCGGCCCCTTCGGCGCGCGGAGCGCCAGCGGGTCGACGCGGCGGATGCGGGTGACGGGCGGCCGCTCCGGGAGGGTGAAGGGGAGGGGGGCAGGGTCAGGCATGATGCGGCCTGGGCTCACTTGATCACCACCCTCTTCTACCGCTCATCCCCGCGCATGCGGGGAGCCAGACTCTCTTGCTCAACGTCACCTCGCCGCCCCCGCAGAAGCAAGCCGGGGTCCCCGCATGCGCAGGGATGAGCGGGAGGGAAGGCTAGGCGGGTTGGCCCGCCGACACCGCATCCCCGCCGCGCACCAGGAACACGTCCGCTGCGCCGGCGGCGGAGAGTCGCCGCGCCTCGCCGCGGGGGATGGTGGCGGTGTCGCCCGCGCCCAGCCGCACGCGGCCGCCGCCCCACTCCGCCTCGACCTGGCCGCACTGGACGAACACCACCTCGGGCTCCTCCCGGCGCACGCGCGGGCTGGCCTCGCCCGCGCTGAGCGTCAGGCGCGAGAGGGTGAAGCCGTGCGGCCAGGCGAGCGGGCCGCCGGGCCCGATCACCACGCGCTCGCCCGCGCCGGGCTCGGGCGCGTTGCGGGCGACCACGGTCTCCGCCTGACCTTGCGTGAGCACGCGGAGCCTGGCGACGTCGGCGGCGGTGGTCGGGGCCATGGGCGCCTCGCCCGCGGGGATCGCCTCGCCCGCGGCGGTGTCCACCAGCGAGCCGTTGTCGAGCAGCACCAGGCCGTAGTCCTTGGCCAGTTCAAACACCTGGGGCGCCCAGGTGACGCGGCCGGGATCGTCCCCGCCCAGCACGAAGAACAGGTACCCCGTGTCGTCGCCGACGTTGGTGAAGCCGCGGAACACGTGCACGGGGACGGAGACCACGTCGCCCGGGCCGGCGAACACCCGCGCGTCGGTCCCGTCCTCGCCGAAGTCGAATCGCCACGTCCCGGAGTGGACGATGATGGTCTCCGCGGTCTCGTGGCTGTGCTGGCTGTTCAGGCACTCGGGCGGCTGGCGGGCGCCCCCGATGTTGAAGCCGTGCGGCTCGGGGATGTGCACGTGCTGGTCGGGGTTCTCCGACACGCCCGGGCCGATGACGGTGAAGTTCTCCTTGCGCTCCGATCCCGGCGAGCGGGTGTCGATGAAGGCGTTGAGGCAGGGCTTCAGGTCGGCGTAGCGCACGACCCGCGCCTCCATCGCCTTCGCCTGATCCTTCAGGAAGATGTCGCCGTCCATCACGCGCACGCCCTCAGCCGTCCCGCCGCTTGCATCGCGCCGATTGCATTCGCAGTCAATACGGCGCGAGGGCGGATATCGGGCGGTGTGGCGAAGAGGCCGCCTAGAGCTTCAGCCCCCTGATCTCGTTGGTGGTGTCCCTGACGGCCGGAGCCTCGAAGCTGGCGACGGGATAGGCGCAGTAGTCGGCGGCGTAGTAGGCGCTGGGCCGATGGTTGCCGCTCTCGCCCAGGCCCCCGAAGGGCATGGAGCCGGCCGCGCCCGTCGTGGGGCGGTTCCAGTTCACCACGCCCGCCCGCGAGCGGTTCAGGAACGTCTCCCATCGCGCCGGATCGTCGCTCACGAGGCCGGCCGAGAGGCCGAAGCAGGTGGCGTTGGCCAGATCGATCGCCTGCTCGAAGCTGTCGGCGCGGCGCACCTGCAGCACGGGCGCGAAGATCTCCTCGTCCGGGGCGTTGCGGCCCTCCACGTCCAGGATCGCAGGGGTGACGAAGGCGCCGTCGACGGCGAGACCCCGGACCACGCCTGCGCCGCCGGAGGTCAGGCCCTCCACCGCCTTGCGGGCGTTCTCCGCCGCCCGGGCGGAGATGAGCGGCCCCATGAAGGGCTCTTCCGCGTCGTCCCAGCGCCCGACGCGCAGGCGGTCGGCGAGGGCGGCGGTCGCCTCGACCACTTCGTCGCCCGCGGCCCCGCGGGGCACGATCAGGCGGCGCGCGCAGCTGCAGCGCTGGCCGGTGGTGACGAAGGCGGACTGCGCCACGATCGCCGCGGCCGCCGCCAGGTCGGCCGCGTCCCACACGACGAGCGGGTTGTCGCCCCCCAGCTCCAGCGCCAGGATCACCTCCGGCCGATCGACGAAGGCGCGCCGGAAGTGGCGGCCTGCTCCCGCGGACCCCGTGAACAGCAGGCCGTCGATGTCCTGCTCCAGAACAGCGGCGCCCGTGTCGCGGCCGCCCTGCACGAGGTTCAGCACGCCCGCGGGCAGACCGGCCGCCTCCCAGGCGCGGACCATCAGCTCGCCCGCGAGCGGCGTCTCCTCGCTCGGCTTGAACACCACCGTGTCGCCCGCGATAAGCGCAGGGACGATGTGGCCGTTGGGCAGGTGGCCGGGGAAGTTGAACGGCCCCAGCACCGCCATCACGCCATGCGGCCTGTGGCGCAGCACGGCGCGGCCGAAGCCGGTCTTCGACTCGCGCTCGCCCGTCCGCTCCTCTGCGGCCGTGATCGAGATTTCGATCTTGCCGGCCATGGAGCCGAGCTCCGCCTTGGTCTCCCACAAGGGCTTTCCGGTCTCGCGGGACAGGTCTCTCGCGAAGTCGCCGGCCCGCGCCTCCAGCTCGGCCTTGAAGCGGCGCGCGATCTCCAGCCGCTCGGCGCGAGGACGGTCGGCCCAGGCGCGGAAGGCCGCGCGGGCGGCGCCGACCGCTTCTCCCGCGTCGCGCGCGTCGGCGGCTGCGCCTTCCCAGACGGTCGCGCCGGTGGCCGGGTCGGTGGAGGTGAAGACCGCGCCGCGGGCTTGCCGCCAAGCGCCGCCGATGAAGAGTCCCGCGCTCACGCCGCCTCCTTCCGCGCCGCCGCCCCGATGTCGGACAGCGCATCGCCGAGGCGGGCCACCGCCTCGTCGGCTTCGTCGCGCGTTATGACCAGCGGGGGAAGCAGGCGGATGCAGTTGTCCCCACCACCCGCGACCAGCAGCCGCCGTTCCCGCGCCGCCGCCATAACCGTGCGGTTGTTGGTGGCGAGCTTCACACCGAGCAGCAGGCCTGCGCCCCGCACCTCCAGCACCTCGTCCGGGAAACACGCGCGGAGCGCCTCCAGCCGCTCCCGCAGGTGGGCGGAGACCTCCCGCACGTGCGCCAGCATCTGCGGCGCCGAGATGGCGTCGAACGCCGCCGTCGCCACCGCCATGCCGAGCGGATTGCCGCCGAAGGTGGTGCCGTGGACGCCCGGAACCATGCCGCACGCCGCGTCGCGGGTGGCGAGGCAGGCGGCGACGGGGAAACCCGCGCCCAGCGCCTTTGCGAGGGTCATCACGTCGGGGGCGGCCTCCCGATGCGCCTGGTGCGCGAACAGCACGCCGGTGCGCCCCATGCCGCACTGCACCTCGTCGTAGATCAGCAGCACGCCAGCCGCGGTGCAGAGCCGGCGCAGGCGCTGCAGCGTCTCGCCCGGCAGCGCCACCGCCCCGCCCTCGCCCTGCACCGGCTCGACGATCACCGCCGCCGTGGTGGGCGAGCCGATCGCCGCCTCGATCGCCTCCCAGTCGCCGAGCGCCAGGCGCACATAGCCCGGCAGGCGGGGGCCGAAGCCCTCCAGGTAGGCCGGCGCGCCGGAGGCGTTCACCGCGCCATAGGTGCGTCCGTGGAACGAGCCGGCGAACCCGATCACATCGATCCGCTCCGGGTTCCCCTTGGCGAAGTGGTGGCGCCGGGCCAGCTTCAGCGCCGCCTCCACCGCCTCCGTGCCCGTGGTGCAGAAGAACACCTCGTCGGCGAAGCACGAGGCGGCGAGCCGCGCCGCCAGCGCCTCCTGCCCCGGCGAGCCGAAGATGTTGGACACGTGCCACAGCGTCTCCGCCTGGTCGTGCAACGCCTGCTTCAGCAAGGGATGGGCGTGGCCGAGGGCATTGGTGGCGATGCCCGCCACGCAATCGAGGTACTCGACGCCGTCCGCGTCCCAGAGCCGGCAACCCTCTCCGCGAACGGGCTTCAGCGGTGCGCGGTTGTAGAGGTTCATCAGGACGCCGGGCATGGCTTTCAGACTCCTTCGCGGGGTGTGCAGCTTGACCGCCGGACCTTCCGGGGCAAAGAGACGATGTCTCACGTCTTGATGCAAAAACGGAATGAACGAGCGGCGCCGCCACCTACCGCCGACTTCGGCCCTGCACACGCTGGTGACGGTGGCGCGCATCGGCGGCTTCTCGCGCGCGGCGCAGGAGCTGGACCTGACGCAGAGCGCCGTCAGCCGCCAGATCGCCATGCTGGAGGACTGGCTGGGCGCCGCCCTGTTCGACCGCCGCGGGCGCCGGGTGGCGCTGAACGCCCGGGGCCGGGCCTACGTCGAGGCGATCGAGCCTGCGCTCCGCACCCTTCGCCGCGCCACCGCCGGCCTGGTGGACCGGCCCTCCGAGCGGGTCGTGGAGCTGGCGGTGCTGCCGAGCTTCGGCATGCGCTGGCTGGCGCCGCGGCTGGCGCGCTTGTCCGAGCGGCACCCGGACCTTGTGGTCAACTTCGCCGCACGCATCGACGAGTTCGACTTCGCCGACGAGCGCTTCGACGCCGCCATCCACGCGGGGGCCGCGAACTGGCCGGGCGGCGACCACACGCTGCTGTTCGAGGAGGCGATGACGCCGGTCGTCGCGCCCTCGCGGCTCGTGGCGCGGCCGGTGCGGGAGGCGGCCGACTTGCTGCACCACCCCCTGCTGCACCAGGCGGCGCGCCCGAACGCCTGGCGCGACTGGTTCGCGGGCCACGGCGTGGAGGCGGGCAACGAGGGGCGCGCAGGCCCCTCCTTCGCCCACTTCCTGATGATGGCGCAGGCCGCGGCGGCGGGGGCTGGCGTAGCGCTGATGCCGCGTTTCCTGGTGGAGGACGAGCTGCGCTCCGGCCAGCTCGTGGATCCCTTGGGGATCACCACGCCGTCGGGGGCCGCCTACTGGTTCGTAACGCCTCAAGGGCGCGCGCCCACGAGCGGCGTGCGCGACGTCAAGGCTTGGCTGCTGGAGGAGGCGGCCGTCCCTTCGCGCGCCTGATCACCCGGCCGGCGCCTCCGCGCGGGCGGCGAGCGTCTCGCGCGTGGCCTTGTGGCTGGCGGCCGACAGGCGCAGGCGCGACGCGCACACGGCGCCGACGAGGCCGGGCGCGGTCGAGACGACGAACGCCAGCGCCAGTCCTTGCAGCACCGGCTGGGGCACGTGCCCCGGCACGGCGTGGGCGGGGAAGGCCAGGAGGCTCAGCACCCAGCCCGCCAGCGCCGAGCCGACCGCCTGGTCTATGCGGGCGAAGAAGGTCTGGGTCGAGAAGAACACGCCTTCCTGCCGCACGCCGTACTTCACCTCGTTCTCGTCGGTGATGTCGGCCAGGGCCGAGTATTGGGTGGTGGCGATCAGACAGTAGGGGAAGTGTTGCAGCAGGCCGAACGCAATCAGGATGACGAGGATACCGGGCGTCTGCGCGGACAGCACGCCGACGTAGCCGAGCGCCAGCGGCAGGGCGGGGCCGATGCAGTAGAGGGCGATGGCGGCGGTCACCGTGGCGCGCTTGTCGAACCGTCTGTGGATTCGGGAGACCCAGGCGGAGCCCGCGACGTAGGCGATGAAGCTGCCCGCCGCGAACCAGACGATCTGGCTGTTGTCGAGCCGCCAGAAGAAGGTGGCGGTGTAGATCCAGAGGCCTCCGCGAACGCCCTGCATCAGCGACAGGAACAGCATGGAGAAGAGGATCGTCAGGTAGTTGCGGTTCGACAGCGCCTGCTTCACGTCGCCGAAGAAGGCGGGCAGGGAGAAGCCCTTGGCGCCCGCCGCGGGCTTCGGCATCCATCGGATGCGCCTCGCGGTCGAGGCGCTCGAAAGCAGCAGGATCGCGCCCACCAGCAGCGCCACCGTGGTGGAGAAGCCGAGGTAGCGGGAGGGGTCCAGCGCGCCGTTCGGGAAGGCCCTGGACGCCGCGAAGAACAGGCCGAAGGTCGAGAGCCAGCAGGCGGTGTCGCCCGCCCACAGGAAGAAGGTGTTGTAGCTCATCACCTTGGTGCGCTCGATATAGTCGGGCGAGAGCTCGCCGCCGAAGGCGAGGTGCGGCGTGTGGAACAGCGTCAACGCCTGCTGCAGCACGATGTTCAGCACCGCCAGCCAGACGAGCTGGCCCCACATGCCCAATCCGGCAGGCGGGTTGAACAGGCCCCAGAACGCGAGCGCCACGGGCAGGATGGCGGCGAACATGAAGGGGTGGCGTCGGCCGAACCGGGAGCGCGTGCGGTCCGACCAGCTCCCGACCAGCGGATCGGCGACGGCGTTGACGAACAGACCCGCCGCGATCGCCATGCCGACGTAGCCGGCGTTCAGCCCCCGTACCTGGTTGTAGAAGATCAGCAGGAACTGGGTGGTGGAGGAGAAGACCAGCGCCTCCGCCATGCTGCCGACGCCATAACCCAGCTTCAGGCCCCGGCTCAGGGGGGGCGGATGGATCGCGGTCGGCGAGGTGCTGGTGAGAACCGGCGCTTCGATGGCGGTCATGCGAACGCCTCCCGAGGGTGAGCGCGCCGATCCAGCGTCTCCGGCAGAGCCGCCCACAGCGCGGCGCCGGCGACGTAGACGACGGCCGCCGCGGCCATGGCGGCGGCGAGGCCGAAGCGGGGGCTCGCCCAGGCGGAGAACAGGGGGGCCAGGAAGGCCAGAGCGTGGCCGCCGTGGAACAGCGAGGCGCCGTGCGGGCGCAGGCGCGCGGGGAACATCTCGGCGACCCAGGCGCCCCAGGCGGCGGTGCAGGCCAGGCCGAAGCCGAACACGAACCCCACCGCCTTCTGCACGTCGGGTCCGAGCGAGGCGAACAGGAAGGCGACCACGCACACGGCGCACAGGAGGTAGCCGACCAGGGTCGAGCGGCGTCCGAACCGGTCCGACACCGCGGCCCAGGCGAAGCTGCCGATCAGCGAGCCGAGGCTCACCAGCGCGAAGGTCTGGCCCATGACGACCGCCGACACGTGCCCGACCTGCTTCAGGTAGACGGTGAGCAGCGAGAGGAAGAGCTGGTAAGCGTTGAAGTCGATGCCCGACAACAGGATGCAGCCCAGCGTCAGGCGGCGGTAGCGCGGCGACAGCATCTCCCGCCACGTGCCCTTATCGGCGACCTCGGCGGGCGCGTCGTCCTCGCCGTAGCCGCGCACCCGGCGGGGGTCGGGCAGCAGCAGGTAGAGCAGCGGCGCGAGCAGGAGCGGGGTAGCGCCCAGCCACAGGAGCCAGCGCCAGCCGCCGTCTCCCAGGGCGCCGCCGAGGAGCCCGATCATGATGTTGGAGATCGGGAACATGGCGGAGTTCAGCGCCACCAGCTTTCCCCGCAGCCTGGCGGGGAACATGGTCACCACCGCGCCCGTGGCCGCCACGTAGTAGCCCGCCACCGTCACCATCACGAGGGTGTGGGCGCCCATCCAGGCCAGGTAGTGGGTCGCCGCCGCCTGCATCGCGGCGAAAAGGCCCAGCGCCGCCGCGACCGCCGCCGCGCCCCGTCGTTCCCCCAGCCGCGCCATCAGCGCCGCCCACAGGAAGGCCCCGACCGTGATCGCCGCGTTCGACACCACGGCGAGCTGCGCCGTCTGCCCCAGCGTGAATCCCTGCGCGCTCATCAGGTAGGGACGCACGTAGTCGAAGACGTTGAAGTTGTAGCAGTAGAAGACGTAACCGATCAGCACGACCACGTAGGCGGCGACCCGCAGCCCAAGCGGGACGTCGCGGGCGTGGATCATGCGCCGGACGCTGGGAGCGCGGCGCGGTAGGCCTGCGCCAGCACAGCCACCTCGTCGAACACCGTCCACTCCTCGGCGATGCGGCCCTCGAGGTCGAAGCGGCAGTGGGTCATGCCGAGGATCGCGAGCGGCAGGCCGGACGGCAGCGGGCCGAACCAGCCGCCCGTGCGGCTCGTGCCGGAAAGCTCCCAGCGGACGGCGGCGACGACTCCGTCCGTCTCGTCGGCCCAGGAGACGTGGCCGACGGTGAGCGAGGCGTCGGGCGCCGAGGCCATCAGCGCCACATGCGCCGCGCGGATGGCGCGCAGGCCCGTGGCGACGCGGCCGCCCGCGGTGTGCAGGCGGGCGTCCGCCGCGTAGTGCTCCGCCAGTTCGTCGAGCCGGCGCCGGTTCCAGATGTCGTGGAACAGGTGGCGCAGGTGCTGCTCTAGCGTCTCGCGCGGCAGGTCGAGCGGCTGCGGCGGGGTCTGCCCCTCCATCCGGGCGGGCGCGGGGCGCACGTAGCGCTCCACCGGCGCGGAGGCGGCCTGGGCGCGGGCCACCTCGTGCAGGTCAAGTCCCAGCTGCCGCACGGCCGCGCCGTTGTCGCGGGTCAGCCATTCGGTGTGGATGCGGCCGTCGCGGCTGACGCAGTCGGCGGCGAAGCGCACGGTCACGCGCTGTCCCGTCGGCGGCCCGTAGGCGGTGAGGCCGGTGCTGACGCTCGTGCCGAACCCCAGGTGCGCGGTGTAGAAGTCGCCGCCTCCTTCGTCCGTCCAGGCCACGTTGAGCACGTGGTCCTCAACCTCGGGGAAGGCGGCCATGGAGGCGAGCGTATTGCCCACCACCGTCTCCACGCCGCGGACCACGTCGGCGGTGGTGTAGACGACGCAGTTGGGGTCGTAGGTGTCGTAGATCAGGCCGACCGCGCCGTCGGTCCAAATCTCGCGGGTAATGCGCACGATGTAGTCGACGATATCGCGGTATCGGTGGGGGAAGCCCGGCAGGGGCTGGCGCGGGGCGCCGCCGCCGTCGAGGATCGCGGCTTCGGTCTGGTGGCGCACGCGGGTGACGAGGGGGCGGCCGGGCAGGGCGTAGGGCCCAACGGCGGTGCGCCCCTGCGGCTCGGCCATGGTCCCTCCTGGCCGTCTGAACCGCGGCCGTCGCCAAGGTGTCGCATCGGTTGACTTCGCATGCAAGCGGGGTGCATCGCTGGGCGTCCGGCGCAGTGCGGGAGGTGGGGCGTGAGCGATTTCCAGGCGGAGAAGGCGGCCGTCCGCGCCTTTTACGACGATCTGGCGGGCGCGACGCCGGAGACGGTCGCCGACATCCTGGCGCGGCACGTCTCCCCCGACTGGCTGTGGCGCGGCATGCACCCGTTCCACGTCCAGCACGGGCCGCAGGCGGTGGCGCACGCCTTCTGGGCGCCGTTCCTGACCGCCATGACGAAGGTGCAGCGGCGGCCGGACATCTTCATCGCAGGCCTGAACGCCATCGACGGCGGGGCGACGCGGTGGGTGACGCAGATGGGCCACCTGATGGCGCTCTTCGACAGGCCGTGGCTGGGGATCCGCCCCACCTTCCGCATCGTCATGCTGCGGTTCGTGGAGTTCAACCGGGTGGAGGACGGCCGGATCGTCGAGACCGCCTTCTTCTTCGACATCCCGCACCTGATGGTGCAGGCGGGCCAGAACCCTTTCCCGCCGCAGACGGGCGCGATGCTGGTGCAGCCCGGCCCGCGCACCCACGACGGCCTCTGCTACGGCCCGCACGATCCGGCGGAGGCGATCGAGACGCTCCGTTGCATCGACGACATGATCAACAATCCGAGCTCGAAGGCGGAAGGCATCCACGAGACGGTGCGCCTCGCCCGCGCCTGGCATGACGACATGATCTGGTGGGGACCGGCCGGGATCGGCGCCACCTACACGATCGAGCGCTACGACCGGCAGCACTCCATCCCCTTCGACAAGGCGCTGCACACCGGCTACCGCTTCAACGGCCACATCGCCAAGCTGGCGGAGGGGAGCTTCGGCGGCTTCTTCGGCTGGCCGAACCTCACCCTGCACAACGCCGGCGGCTACATGGGCATGACCGGCGGCGGCCCGCCGGCCGACATGCGCGTGGTCGACATGTACCGGGCCGAGAACGGCAAGCTGGCGGAGAACTGGATCTTCATCGACATCCTGCACTACCTGAACATGCAGGGTCTGGACGTGCTGCAGCGGATGCAGGACGTGGCCGAAGGCGGCGGGTGATTCCCGCCGTGGCTCCGATCCTCCGGGCGCCGATCCCGGCGCGGGCGGCGTCGGGCGCGGAGCGGATCCTGGCGCTTTGCCTCGTCGCGCTCGCGCTCTGCGGCGGCTCCGGCGTCGCGCAGGCGGCCGAAGCCGGGCGCCCCGCCGCCGACCGCTGGATCGAGATCGACCTCTACTGGTTCGACCGCGCCGACGTGGCCCGCTCGGCCGACGCCTTCTGGACGCGCTACGCGCCCCTCTACCGCGGGGTCTCCGGCTACAAGGGCGTGGTGTTGTGCATCGGGCTGACGCCCGACTACATCCTGTCCTTCAGCGGCGACATGGATCAGCCGATCCCCCTGCCTGAGACGTCGGACCAAGAGG
Organism: uncultured Caulobacter sp.; assembly: GCA_964658605.1. Taxonomy (GTDB): domain Bacteria; phylum Pseudomonadota; class Alphaproteobacteria; order Caulobacterales; family Caulobacteraceae; genus JASLDZ01. Next base: position 13,202 of record CAZZZR010000012.1, read on the forward strand.
TCGGTTTCTCGCTACACGGCCAGCTCGCGGGCGACACCGCCCAGCGGCAGAAGGCGTGGCGCGAACGCTTTTCCGCGCGGGCGACGGCGCCGCCGTCGATCTCCTACGGCCGCTGGACCTACCGCGACCTGCGGCGGCTGACCGACGCGTTGCGCGCCCGGGCCAGACGCGAGGGCGTCGACGACTTCCGCGTCGCCTCGCTCACCGTCGGCGTCGGCCAAGCCTACAACTTCAAGATGCCGTTCGTGCGGCGACACCCCGAAGCCTTTACGGCCTGGGCCAAGCCGGACCCGGAAAGCCTGACCGGCGGCAGCTTCCTCGATCCCGCCAACGTGCTGCACGCCGATGCGCAGCCGCTCGCCGCCTATCCCCGCGGCGTCCCCGAGAAGGAGCCGGTCCACGCCGTCTTCGGCGCGCAATGGGGCGCTCTGGCCAAGGCGGCCGGGCTCGAGGGGATCATGCTGCGCGACGCCTTCAGCTTTCCACGCCCGGAGACCCGCTACGGGCCGTTCGGCGCGACGGTCGCCGACGCGGCGGCGGCGGAGCGGATGACCTCGGGCCTCGCCGCGCTGATCCGGGAGACCAAGGCCGCCGCGCCGAAGACGCTGGTGATGATGTGGTCGTCGGCCGCGACCGCGGTGGCCGACTGGCGCGCCAACGGGATCGACCTCGAGCGCATCGCCCGGGAGGGCTCCCTGGACATCTTCGTCGACGAGAGCTGGGGCGGCGCCTGGGGCGAAGTCGGCGTGCGGGAGCGCACGTTCTGGAACGCGCCGATCCTGGGCTGGACCTACCAGCTCGGCTACATGCTGGAGCACGCTGCGGTGCTCGCCGACACCCGCGTGCGCCGCTATCCTCTGATCGAGACCTTCGACGCCTGGGAGAGCTGGGACACGATCCACACCGCGCCCGAGCGGCTGCGCTGGGCGATCTGGGCCTACTCCCACGCGGGGGCGAAGACTCCGCGCGGCCTGCGGCTGCCTGAAGGCGCCTACATCTCGTGGGGCAACCACGGCTACGACTTGCTGGACGCCAAGTCGGTCGCCTGGCTCGCCGCCGAACTCAACGCGGCCGCGGCGGATGCGGCGCAAACCGTCGACGTCTCGGGGCCGACCTTGGTGTATTCCCGCGCCGCCATGGCGGGGCAGATGACGCGCCTAAAATCCTGGTCCGATCCGCGCGATCTCACCGACGAGCAGGTGGGATCGATCGTCAAGTGGCCGGTTCCCATTCTGTCGAGCACGCGCGCGGAATGGCTTCCCAAGGTGCGCTCCGACCTCTTCGTTTTCGGAGCCACCACCGACATGCCCGCCGACCAGCTCGCCGCGACGACCGCCCTGGCCAAGCAGGGACAGCCCATGGCGTTCTTCGGCGCGACGTCCGGTGGGACCGACCCGGCTCTCGCCGCGATGCTGGGGGTGTCGACCGCGCCGCATGCGCCGCGTGTCAGCGACGTGAACCTGCGGGCCTCGCCCGGTCCCGCCTGGCCCGCGGGGCTCGGGCATGCCGGCGCCTTCGACGCGCCCCCACCCGCGACGCGGGTGAACGCGCCGACCGGAGCGGTGGTCTACGGGTTCGCTGATTCCGCTGGCCTGGTGCTCGACCAGGCGGGCGGCCACAACCTGTCCCTGTGGGATCCCGCGCCGATCCAGGACTTCTGGTACCGGCCGCTCCGCGACCTGATGAACGGCGACCCGACGCCCTTCGCGGTCGCGGCGGCGACCCTCGATGGGCAGCTGGCCAAGGCCGGCGCCCTGTCGGCGGACGTGGATCTCGAGCAGTCGGGCACGGTCGCCGCCTGGACGCTCCGCGGCGGCGCAGTGCGCCTGCTGGCGGGAAACCTCGAAGAGGGCCTGCGCGACGACGCGGACCGGACGCGCGATCTGACGCTGAGGCCGCCCCGGTGGTGGGCGGCGTGCGACTGGCGGCCGTCCTGGGGCCTGAAAGCGCAGGTGGCGTCGGGCGCCCGTATCCACCTGCAGCTCGCCGCCCAAGGGAGCGCGCTTATGACGTGCGGCAGGACCGATGGGGTTGAAGGTCGGCGACCTCCGCCTTGATGACGAAGCGGGCGCCGCTTGTCGCCGCCGGAAGAGGGTAGGTGGGCGGTATGGTCAGCTGAGCGAGGGCTGCTGCCGGTTTGGGCCGCCCCTATGAAGGCGCTTCCGCCTCTCCGCCGCGCCTATGGGTCGCGCGGTGATCAGCGGCCGGTTGTCGACGGGCGGCGGTCCACCAACACTGTGGCGCGGGTGTTCGCGCGCACCAGCGCCTTGATCGTCGATATCCGATCGGCGTCGAGCTCCGTCCAGCCGGCGGCCTGGATCGCCTGATCCCGGTTGTGATGGAACGTCGCGAGCTGGCCGAGCAGAAGGAGCGCGCGAAGGCGCACGATCTCTTCGTCTTCCCGCGCACGCATCGCACGAGCCACCAGCGTTCTCGCGAGCGCCTGGATCGGCTCGCCGATCGCCGCCTTGATGCGGGGATAGGCGCCGCCCGCGTCGTCCTCGTGGGCGCGAGCGATGAAACGCCGCCAGACCGGCGCCTCCTCCGAGGTGAGCGTCAGGTCGGCGATGAGGTCGACGAGGTCGCAGAGCGCGTCCAGAGCGTCGTCCGCGCCGCCGTCACGCGCCGCGGCGCGCCCGGCGGCGAGCACCGGCTCCTGCCGCGCGGCCACCTGGGCGATGATCCGGTCGGCGCACGCGCGGTGCAGGCCTTCCTTGCTGTCGAAATAGTATTGCAGCGCGGGCGGGGTCACCCCGGCGGCGGCGGCGATCCGCCGGGTGGAGGCCCGGGCGAACCCCTCCTCGGCGAAGACCTCCAGCGCCGCCCCGACGATCCGCTGGCGGGTCTCCTCCCCCCGGACGTATCCGCCGTCGCTCGGGCTGCGGCGGCGGACGGGTGTGGCGACGACGCTCATGGCGGCCCAATGTATTCCACTTGACAGATATCTTCCAGCCGGAAGATATCATGATCGTCTCCCTCCCCAGAAGACCTCATGTCCAGCACAGACGCCGCCGCCGGGCGGCTCGATCCGTCCGCCCCGTCCCGGCCGCAGCCCCAGGCGCAGGCGCCCCGGGGCTCCGCGCCCGCGCGGGGCCGCAAGCCGCTGTCGCCGGCGGTGCGGATCGGACTGATCGCGGGCGGGGTCGCGGTCCTGGCGATCGTCGTCGTGCTCGGCGTGCAGTGGTGGACGCACGGGCGGTTCGTGCAGAGCACCAACGACGCCTATCTGCGGGCCGACTCCGTCACCGTCGCCCCGAAGGTGAGCGGCTATGTCGAGGCGGTCTATGTGGTCGACAACCAGGCGGTGGCGGCGGGCGCCCCGCTGGCGAAGATCGACACGGCCAACTACGACGCCACCCTGGCGAGGGAGCAGGCCACCCTGCAGGCCCGCCAGGCCGACGTCGTCTCCGCCCGCAGACAGGTGGACCAGCAGGAGGCGGCCGTCGCCCAGGCCCGGGCCCAGCTCTCGGGCGCCCGGACCAACGCCGTCTACGCCGCCCGCGAGGCCGCCCGCTTCCAGGGCCTCGCGGCCCAGGGCGTCGAGACCGCCGAGCGCGCGGCCCAGGCCCGCAACCAGAAGGACCAGGCCGACACCACGGTGCGCACCGCCGCCGCCGCCCTCGTCGCCGCCGAGCGGCAGGCCGCCACCCTGAAGGCGCAGATCGCCCAGGCCGACGCCGGCGTCGGCGCCCAGGCGGCGGCGCTGAAGACGGCGCGCATCAATCTCGGCGACACCCTGCTGCGCGCCAGCATCGGCGGCCGCATCGGCGATAAGAGCGTGCGGCTCGGCCAGCTCGTGCAGCCCGGCCAGCGGCTGATGAGCGTGGTGCCGACCGACGACATCTATCTCGTCGCCAACTTCAAGGAGACTCAGATCGGGCGGATGAGGATCGGCCAGGCGGCCACGGTGAAGGTGGACGCGGTGGGCGCCGACAGGATCGACGCGGTGGTCGACAGCTTCGCCCCAGGCACCGGCGCGCAGTTCGCGCTGCTGCCGCCCGAGAACGCCACCGGCAACTTCACCAAGATCGTGCAGCGCGTGCCGGTGCGCTTCCGCCTGCGAACCCCGGCCGCGGTGCGCGATCACCTGCTGCCGGGCCTCTCCGCCAAGGTCACGGTCGACACCACGCGCGAACCGGCGACGCGCCCGTGAGCGGAGCCGCGGCGGCCACGGCCGCGCCGGAGCCTGAAAGCGCTTCGCTCCAGGACTGGATCGCGGTGATCGCCGGGGCTCTAGGCGCCCTGATCGCGTCGCTGGACATCTCCATCGTCAACTCGGCCCTGCCCACTATCCAGGGCGAGATCGGGGCCAGCGGCACCGAAGGCACCTGGATCTCCACCGGCTACCTGGTCAGCGAGGTGGTGATGATCCCGCTGGCCGCCTGGCTGACGCGGGTGCTGGGCCTGCGGACGCTGCTCCTGACCTGCGCGGGCCTCTTCACCCTCTTCTCCATGGTCTGCGGCTCGGCGCACGACCTGCCGACGATGATCCTCGGCCGGGTGGGGCAGGGGTTCTTCGGCGGGGCGCTGATCCCGACCGCGCAGACCATCGTGCGCACCCGCCTGCCGCCCCGCCAGATGCCGATCGGCATGACCATCTTCGGCCTGATCGTGCTGCTGGGCCCCCTGGTCGGTCCGGTGCTGGGCGGCTGGCTGACGGAGAACGTCGACTGGCGCTGGTGCTTCTTCCTCAACATCCCCATCGCGATCGGCCTGGCGGTGCTGCTGCTCGTCGGGCTGCCGCACCAGCGCTCCCACGTCGACGAGGTGATCAACGCCGACTGGCTGGGCATCGTCGGCATGACCGTCGGCCTCAGTTGCATGACCGTGGTGCTGGAGGAGGGCCAGCGGGACCGCTGGTTCGAGTCCGCGACCATCTTCGGCCTGACCGTCGCCTCGGCCTGCGGGTTCGTGGCGCTCGCGATCGCGCAGGTGACGGCGAAACGGCCGGTGATCAAGCTACGGCTGCTGCTCAACCGCTCCTACGCCAGCGTGATCCTGATCGTGACGGTGATCGGGATGGTGCTCTACGGCATCCTCTACGTGTTGCCGCAGTTCCTGAGCCTGATCGCGGGCTACAACGCCCAGCAGTCCGGGCAGATCCTGTTCCTGTCAGGGGTGCCGGCCTTCCTGATGATGCCCTTCCTGCCGCTCATGCTCGGCAAGGCGAACATGAAGGTCATGGTGGTGCTGGGGATCGCCTGCTTCGCCGCCAGCTGCTTCATCGACATCGACCTCACCGCCGACTCCACCGGCCATGACTTCGTGCTCTCGCAGCTCCTGCGCGGCTTCGGCCAGATCCTGGCCTTCATGCCCCTTAACCAGGCGTCGGTGGGCGCGGTCGGGCGGGAGGACGCGGCGGACGCCTCGGGCCTCTACAACATGGCCCGCAACCTCGGCGGATCCCTCGGCCTGGCGCTACTGGGCGTGTTCATCGACCGCCGCACGGGCAGCCACTACGACGCCATCACCGCCACCGTCTCCGCCAACTCCACCCTGGCGCAGGAGCGAATCTCCCAGCAGGCCGCCAGCTTCACGGCCGCGAGCGGGGACGCGGCGCAGGGCCAGCTGCAGGCGCTTTCCGGACTCTCCGCCACCATCAGCCGCCAGTCGCTGGTGATCACCTATTCCGAGTGCTTCTGGGTGCTGGGGGTGGCGCTCCTGTTCATGCTGCCGCTCGTCCTCCTGCTGCGCCAGCCGCCCCGCATGGGCGGCGCGCCGTCGGAAATGGGCCATTGAGACCTCGCCGATGACCGCCGCCCGCCTCCTCCCCCTCGCCGCGACCCTGGCCGCCGCAGTCGTCCTGCCGGGCTGCGTGGTCGGGCCCAACTACGCCGGGCCCCCCGCGGCGGCGCCGAACGCCCAGGCCGCGACCGCCTTCCACCGCGCCGAGGGCGCCTCCTCCGCCGCGCCCGCCGCCGCCTGGTGGCGCACGCTGAACGACGCCGAGCTCGACCGGCTGATGGACGCGGCCCTGGCCGCCGGCCCGGACCTTGAGGTCGCCCGCGCGCGCATCCTGCAGTCGCGCGCCAACCTGAAGGCCGCCCGCGCCAACCGGCTTCCGTCGATCCAGGCGACGGGCGTCTACCTGCGCACCAAGGGCGCCAACAGCCTGCTCGCAGGGGGTGGCGCCGCGAGCGCGGCGACGGGGGAAGGGGGCTCGGCGGTGGTCGACACCACCCCCTCGTCCGACGACGACTTCGAGTTCAGCAACGTCGGCGGCGCCGCCACCTGGGAGCCCGACCTGTTCGGCGGTCGCGCCCGCGCCGTCGAAGGCGCGCAGGCCCAGGCCGAGGCCTACCGCGCCGACCTTGACGCCGCCAAGGTCAGCCTCACCGCCGAGGTGGCGAGCGCCTATGTCATGCTGCGCGACGCCCAGACCCGCCTGAACCTCTCCCGAGCCTCCGCCGAGCTGCAGCGGCGGGCGGTGGCGGCGGCGCAAGCGCGACGCCAGGGCGGGACGGCCTCGGACCTCGATGTCGAGCGGCTGAACGACCAGCTCCAGTCCACCCGCGCCGAGTTCACCCCGCTGCAGGCGACC
>CAZZZR010000013.1:0-11445 GCA_964658605.1 uncultured Caulobacter sp.
GGCCTGTGGAGCAGGAGGTGTGGCGCGGCTTTGTCTTCGTGCGGTTCGAGGCGGGGCTGCCGAGCGTGGCCGAGATGATGGCGCCTTACGCCGAGGAACTCGCGCCCTACCGGCTGGAGGAGATGGTTCCGCAGGGGCGGGTCACGATGCGGCCGCGCGAGGTGAACTGGAAGACCGTGGCCGACAACTACGGGGACGCCCTGCACATCCCCGTCGCCCACCCGGGGCTGACGCGCCTGTTCGGTCCCACCTACGCCATCGAGGCGCAGTCCTGGGTCGACAAGATGTGGGGCGTGGTCCAGTCCGGCGACGGGATGGCGTGGTCGGAAGCCGCCTACGCCGCTTTGATGGACGGCTTCGACCACATCCCTGCGGCCGAGCGGCGGGTCTGGCGCTACTACCGCCTGTGGCCGAACACCGCCTTCGACATCTACCCCGACCAGCTCGACTTCATGCAGTTCCTGCCCGTCTCGCCCACGCGCACGATGATCCGAGAGATCGCCTACGCCCTGCCCGACGACCGTCGGGAGACCAAGGCGGCCCGCTACCTGAACTGGCGCATCAACCGGCAGGTCAACGCCGAGGACACCGCGCTGATCGAGGGCGTGCAGGCGGGCATGGCCTCCTCCAGCTACGTCTCAGGGCCACTGGGGCCGAGCGAGGTCTGCCTGGCCGCCTTCGCCGAACGGCTGAGGGTGGCGATCCCGGAGGCGTCGTCGGACCGGCCCGTTCGGAAGGCGGCGTGATGGCTGAAGACCGCGACGTTGTGGTGGTGGGTGGCGGGCACAACGGGCTGGTCTGCGCCTTCTATCTCGCCCGCGCCGGGCTGAAGGTGACGGTGCTGGAGCGCCGCCACGTCGTCGGCGGCGCCGCGGTGACGGAGGAGTTCGCGCCGGGCTTCCGCAACTCCACCGCCAGCTACACCGTCTCCCTGCTCAACCCGCGCGTGATCGCGGACATGGACCTGGCCGGCCACGGCCTGCGCATCGTCCACCGCAAGGTCTCCAACTTCCTGCCGCTGAACGCCCGCGAATCCCTGGTCGTCGGCGGCGGCCGCACCCATGCGGAAGTGGCGAAGTTCTCGTCCAAGGACGCCGAGCGACTCGATGCGTACCACGCAAGGCTGGAGGCGATCGCCGACGTCGTCCGCGCGCTGGTGCTGAAGACGCCGCCCAACGTGGTCGAAGGGGGCGGGTTCGCGGCGCTGGGCGAGCTGGTGAAGGGCGCCGGCCTCGGCCGCACGCTCGCCGGGCTGGACGTCACCGCCCGCCGCGACCTCCTCGCGCTGTTCTCGCAGTCGGCGGGCGACTGGCTGGACGGCTGGTTCGAGAGCGACCCGATCAAGGCCGCCTACGGCTTCGACGGCGTGGTCGGGAACTACGCCAGCCCCTACACGCCCGGCACCGCCTACGTGCTGCTGCACCACGTCTTCGGCGAGGTGAACGGCAAGAAGGGCGAGTGGGGCCACGCCATCGGCGGCATGGGCGCCATCACCCAGGCCATGGCGGCCGCCTGCCGCGGCCTCGGCGTCGAGATCCGCACCGACGCCGCGGTCTCCGAGGTGCTGGTGGAGAAGGGCCGGGCGGTCGGCGTCGTCACCGAGGCCGGCGAGACGGTCCGGGCCCGCGCGGTGGCCTCCAACCTCAACCCCAAGCTCCTGTTCGGCAAGCTGGTCGATCCCGCGCACCAGCCGGCCGACTTCCGCGAGCGGATCACGCGCTACCGCTCCGGCTCCGGCACCTTCCGCATGAACGTGGCGCTGAGCGAGCTGCCGCGGTTCACCTGCAAGCCGGAGCCCGGCGACCACCTGACCGGCGGGATCATCGTTGCGCCGACCCTAGCCTACATGGACCGCGCCTATACGGACGCCCGCGCTTACGGCTGGTCGAAGGACCCGATCGTGGAGGTGCTGATCCCCTCGATGCTGGACGACACCCTGGCGCCGCCCGGCCGGCACGTCGCCAGCCTGTTCTGCCAGCACGTGGCGCCCCAGCTCTCCGGCGGCCGCAGCTGGGACGACCACCGCGAGGAGGTGGCCGACCTGATGGTCGCCACCGTCGACGCCTACGCGCCGGGTTTCGCCAAGTCGGTGATCGCGCGCCAGATCAACTCGCCGCTCGACCTGGAGCGCACCTTCGGCCTCGTCGGCGGCGACATCATGCACGGGGCGCTGTCGCTGGATCAGATGTTCTCCGCCCGCCCGGTGCTGGGCCACGGCGACCACCGCTCCCCGGTGAAGGGGCTCTACATGGTCGGCGCTGGCACGCACCCGGGGGGCGGCGTGACCGGCGCGCCGGGCTTCAACGGCGCCCGCGAGATGCTGCGAGACCTGGCGCGCAACCGTGATGCGCGCCGCATGGCCTGACGGGCCTCAGGCCGGCGCGTCGGGATAGGCGTCGAGCACCGGCCCGAGCGCGGACTTCATCTCGCCCAGCCAGGGCTCGAAGCGCAGCCAGTGGTCGACCGCCTCGGCGAAGATGGGCTTTCGCACCTGCTCGGACGAGGCTGTGCGCACCGCGCGCTCGGTCTTCCAGTACTCCAGGCAGGCGGCCTCGAACGGCAGGCCGGCGTGGGCGAGCAGGCGGCGGACCTCGCCCTCCACGTCGGCCACGATCCGCTCGTAGATGACCCGGTAAACGGCGCCGGGATCGACCCGGTCCATGTGCGCCATCAGCCTCACGTAGTCGCGGTAGTACCGCCCGATGTCCTCCAGGCCGTAGGAGAAGGCCTGCCCCCGCGCGAAGTGCTGCTTGAACACCGACCAGCCGCAGCCCAGCGGATGGCGGCGCGCGTCGATGAGGGTCGCGTTCGGCAGGATCAGCCGGATCAGCGGGACGTGCATCCAGTTGTTCGGCATCTTGTCGATGAAGAAGGGGCGATCGGTGCGGCGCTGCACGCGCGTGCGCTCCAGGTACTCCTCGCCGAGCGCGCGGCGGTCGGCAGGCGACAGGTCCGCCAGAACCTCGGGGTAGGCGCCCGCCTCGCCGCGCCGCTGCGCGCCGCCCAGCCGGGTGGCGATCTCGCCGATGTCGGGCAGCTCCATCGTGCCCTCGACCTGGCTGTGGCTGGCCAGGATCTGTTCGACGAGGGTCGAGCCCGCCCGCGGCATGCCCAGCACGAAGATCGGGTCGCGCGCCGGGCAGCCGCCCTGCGCCCGTGCGGCGAAGAACGCCGAATCCGTCAGCGCCGCAGCCCGCGCCACCTGGGCGGTCGTCGCCTCCGGGTCGTAGCGCAGCTGCGAGCGGCGGATCGCATTGCCGGCCGCGCAGCTCCGGAACGCCGCCTCGTCTTCGCCCGCGTCCTCCAGCGCCTTGCCGAGGGCGAACTGCAGGTGCAGCCGGTCCTCGTCGCCCAGCGCCGGGGCGGCCAGCGCGTCGCGCATTGCGGCGACGTCGGCGGGGGCGAACCGCCAGGTCTTGAGGTTGGCCAGGCTCCACCACGCCTCGCCGAGGGCCGGCTGGCGCGCGATCGCCTGGCGGTAGGCGGCGACCGCCTCGTCCTGGCGGCCCAGCGTCTTCAGCGCGTGGCCGTAGCTCATCCAGGTCTTCGGCTGGCCCGGGCGCTCGCCCAGCAGCCGCGCGTAGAGCGCCGCCGCCTCCTCGTAGCGGCCGAGACGCACGAGCGCCGCGGCCTTGAGCACCAGCCAGTCGGGCCGGCCCGGCGCCTTGGCGAGCAGGCGGTCGACCTCGGCCAGCGCCTCGGCGGGGCGGTGCGCGCGCTGCAGCACCTGGGCGAGCGTGGCGCGCGCGGCGTCGAAGCCGGGGTCGAGCGCCAGCGTGTGCTCCAGGAGCGCCACCGCGTCGGCGTGGCGCCCCAGCCGCCCGGCGACCTCCGCCAGCATGCGGAGCGCAGCCACCTCGTCGGGGTCGCGCCGGAGACGGGCGCGCAAGGTGTGCTCGGCCACCGCAAGGCGGCCGTCGCAAAGGGCGCGGGCGGCGTAGAGCAGCTCGGGATCCCGGCTCGCGGCGCGCAGGGCCTGGGCCCGGGCCTGGGCGGCAGGCTCCTCCTCCTCCCGCGCGGCGTGCAGCTCCGCGAGGCTGCGCCAAGCCGAGACGCGGTCGGGGTCGAGACGCACGGCGTGACGCCACGCGGTGAGCGCCGCCGCCTCGTCGCCCAGCGCCAGCGCCGCCAGCGCCAGCTCGTCGCGCGTGGCGGCCGAGCGCGGCTGTTCGGCCGCCAGCGCCGCGAGTTCCTCCTGCGCCTCGCCGGGCCGCTCGTCGAGCCGCAGCGCGCGGCCGAGCAGGAGGCGAGCCTGCGGGTGCCCGGGCACGGCCTCGAGGATCGCGCGCGCCTGATCCGCGGCGAGCGCCGGCGAGCGGGCCATGAGCGCCCCGGCGTGGGCGAGCGCCTGGGCCAGCCCCCCGATCGCGTCTCCCGCCGGCGCGGCCTCCGCCGACATGGGCGCTCCTTAGAAGTGCTGGCCGAACCGGATGCCGAAGAACTGCGGCTTGGTGGGATAGAGCCTGGCGTAAGCGCCGCAGATGCCCGGCGTGCAGACGGTGTTCTTGCTCAGGATGCCCCGCTCGTCAAAGGCGTTCTGGACGAAGACCGAGAAGGTCATGTTTCGGAACGAGGCGCCGGCGGAGAAGTCGAAGGTGGTGAAGCCTTTCGTCGGCCCCAGCACGGCCTCCCCGGCGGTGGTGAGGAAGGAGGTCGAGTCGCTCTGGTGGGCGATCGTGCCCTGCACGAAGCTGTGGTAGTCGCCGATGTCGAAGTCGTAGCGGGCGGTGGAGTTGATCTTGAACCGCGGCTGCACGGGCAGGCGCGTGCCCTCCGGCGCCAGCAGTTGCCCGCCCGTCGCCGGGTCGCATCCTGACTGGGCGCAGAAGGGCTGGCTCAGCGCCGCATCGACGTAGGTCCCGGTGGCCGAGAGCGTGAGATGGCGCTTGATCACCCACGAGGCGTCGCCCTCGACGCCCCGGGACCGCGCCGCTCCGGCGTTGACGGTGTAGTAGATGCCGAGGATCCCCGGCTCGCTGTACTGGACGTTGTCCCAGTCCTCCCAGAACAGCGCGCCGTTCACCCGCAGCGTCCGGTCCAGCCACGACGTTTTGGCGCCCACCTCGTAGTTGGTGAGCGTGTCGGCGACGAAGGGCGGGATGGTCTGGGTCTTGCCCAGCGCGTAGGCGTCGCGGTTGTTGCCCCCGGGGCGGAAGCCGGTGGAGTAGGTGAAGTAGACCAGACGCGCCGGGTCGATCTGCCAGGTCAGGTTGACCTTGTGCGTCTCCCCGCCCTCCTCGTACTTCTTGTCGATGTCGGGACAGGCGAGCACGGTCTGCGCCAGGCAGGTCGTCTGCCGGGTGACGGCGCTGGCCCCGCCGGAGAAGCCGTCCAGCGTGTTCTTAGCGTAGAAGCCCCGCACCCCGGCGGTCAGCGTCAGGTTCGACAGGATGTCGAAGCTCGCTTCGGTGAACACCGCATAGTCGCGGTCCACCCTATGGATGTTGGTGTAGTAGACGTCGTCGCTATTGGTGCCGGGAACGGGCGGGCTGAACGCGTCCACCGCGTTGCGCAGGCCGGGGACGATGTAGTCGTAGAGCTGGTCGTCGGTCTGGCGCTGCATGAACAGGCCCGCGGTGGCGCGGAGACGCTCGTGCGCCGGCGAACTCACGCGAAGCTCGTGCGATGTCTTGGTGTAGCGATCGTTCTGGATGATCCGCTGCGTCGGATCGATGTCGTGGCCCGCCGCGTCCTGCAGGTAGTTGTAGTCGGTGTAGGTGTCATAGGCGACGTTGAAGTAGGAATAATCCGAGATGTTGTCGACGGTCCTGTCGAGGTACGAACCATTGTAGGTAACGTCCCAGTTGCTGATCCGGCCCTGCACGAGCAGCGAGGCCAGGTACCAGTGGTCCTTGGTCCGGTCCGGCGTAAAGTCGTGCACCGCAAGGTCGCCGACGGCGGGGTCGTAGAGGAAGGCGCCGTGGGAGATCTGGTTCTGGTAGATGATGCCCGGCGTGACGGTCCAGTTCTCGTTCAGGTCCACCTTCAGCGCGGCCCGGCCGCCGTAGGTGGTGATGTCGTTCTGGTCCTTCTTGGCGAAGGCGGCGTTGTTGATCGTCAGCGGCGAGTTGGCGACGATCGGGTTTCCGTCGTCGTCATAGCCCGTCGTGTGCGGCCGCTGGTAGGTGCGCGTCCCGGGCGTGTTGTCGATGAAGCCGCCGTCGTGGGTGTAGAAGCCGACCAGGCGCACGGCGACCTTGTCGTTGACCGGCACGTTGACGAAGCCCTCGACCTGGCCCCCCCCGTCGCCCTTGCCGTAGGCGTCGCCCTGCAGGTCGTAACCCGCCTCGAACTTGTGGGTGTCGGGCTTGTTGGTGATCAGGCGCAGCGTGCCCGAGAGCGAACTCGCGCCGTACAGCGTGCCCTGCGGTCCCGACAGCGCCTCGGCGCGCGCCATGTCGTAGACGTGCAGGTCGAGCGCGCTGCCGATCGTCGTCACCGGCGTCTCGTCGATGTAGAGGCCGCTGGTGGGCAGCGGCCCCGCGTGCAGTCCGTCCCCGCCCGTGGAGATGCCGCGGAAGTAGAGCTGCGACTGGCCCGGGCCGAAGGACTGGAAGCTGACGCTGGGAAGCAGCTTGGCGTAGTCGTCGAAGCTCTCGACCTGGTGCTGCTCGAGAAGCTGGCCGCTCAACGCCTGGATGCTGATCGGCACCTTCTGCAGGTTCTCTTCGCGCTTCTGGGCGGTGACGACCACCTCCGCGAGCGCCACACCCTCCTGGGCCGTGGGCGCGGGGGCGGGGGGCGGCGGAGCGGTCTGGGCGAAGGCGGGGGCCGCCAGCATGGAGGACGCCAGCAACAGCGTCGCCAGCCGCGGCCTCAGCCGCACATGCTCCTGAACCACGTCGTCCCCCTCGCGCCCGGCGCTCCGCCCCCCGCATCTGCGGCGGGTCGGCGGAAGCTTCGCCATGGACGTATTGAGCGGATGTTCCGGGCGATCGTCAACGGAGCGCAGTCCGGCGGGCGCAGGACGCAGGCCGCGGGCGCCTGCAAAACCGGCGCGGCGCCCTGTCGCTGAGCGGGCGACGGTCCGCCGGCGCCGTCAGCGGCCCGTCCACCGTGGCGGCCGCTTCTGCGCGAACGCCAGCGGCCCCTCGCGCGAGTCGGCCGAGCGGAACAGCGCCTTCACCGCAGGATAGTCGCGCTGGCCGGCGTAGGGCTCGGCGATGGCGGCAATGTCCAGGCTGCGGCGCACCACCTGTTTGGAGGCGCGGATCGACATGGGGCTGCATTCGAGGATCTGCGCGGCCCACCGCCGCGCCTCTGCCATCACCGCGGCGGCCGGGACCACGGCGTTGACGAAGCCGAGCGTACGCCCCTCCTCCGCCGTGACGCGCCGGCCGGTCAGGATCATGCCGAGCGCGGCCTTCTCGCCGATCAGCCGCGGCAGGCGGATCAGTCCGCCCGCCAGCGCCGCGAGCCCGACCTTCGGCTCGGGCAGGGCGAAGACGGCGGTGTCGGCGGCCACGATCAGGTCGCAGGCGAGCGCGATCTCGAACCCGCCCCCCATGGCCAGGCCGTTCACCGCGGCGATCACCGGCTTGTCGAGGTCGAAGCGCGCGGTCAGCCCGGCGAACCCGGTGGTCGGCGTCTCCAGCGCCGCGCCCCGCGCCATGGCCTGCGCCGTCCACTTCAGGTCGTTGCCCGAGGAGAAGGCGCGGTCCCCCGACCCCGTCAGGATCGCAACCCACTGCTCCGGGTCGGCGGCGAAGGCGTCGAACACCCGCGCCAGCTCGGCGTTGGCGGCGGGGTGCAGGGCGTTCAGCGCCTCCGGGCGGTCGATGGTGACGATGGTCAGGGGCCCCTCCCGCTCCACCCGGCAGAAGCGCAGCGGCGCCTCGGCCGGCGAGGGCGCGCCGGCCATGCGCCAGACTGGCTTGCCGAAGGCGTCGATCACCGCCTCCCCCTGGAGGCCGACCGCGGTCTCGTCGCGCGAGAGCAGGCGCGACAGGGTGGCCGCGTCGTCAGCTGGGACGCGGGCCATGGCGCGTGCGCCGCCCGGCGTGCGCAGGATCACCACGCCTTCGATCGGCTCGCCGTCCCGGCCGAACTTCACCGTGTAGGCCTCGACCTCCGCCGGACCCACGTAGCCCTCGGCCACCTCCGGCGAGGCACCCCGCGCGGCGTCCGCCTGGGCCTGCACTGACGGGTCGGCGGCCAGCGGCGCGGGCGGCGGGCGCGTGCTCAGCACCAGCGTGTGGTGCTTGTTGACGTAGCCCCCCTGGCCGTAGAGCAGCCCGAGCTCTCCCGGATGCGCCCGCAGCGCCCGCACCATCGCGGCGGTGGCATGGCCCATGTAGTTGTTCAGCGGACCTCCGAAGAAGGTCAGCCCGCCTGCGACCGTCGGCGGCGGCGCGTCCTCGCCCAGCCCCAGCGTCCGCAGCGCCATCTTCGGCACCACGGGGAAGCAGCTGTAGAGCTCGATCCGGGCGAAGGCGCGCGCGTCGCCGCCCGCGATCTCCACGGCGCGCTCCAACGTCGCCGCCTGGGCGGTGGAATGGTCGTAGCGGTCCCGGGCGAGGTAGTCCTCCGGCTCCCGCGCGGACGCCCCGCCCCACAGGTGGACGATCCGCTCCTCCGGCACGCCGAGCTCGCGAGCGACGGCCAGGCTGCAGACGATCGTGGCCGCCGCCTGGTTCACCATCGGGTTGGCGACCATCAGCTTGGGATAGGGCCAGTTCACCGGCCGGTTGTCCGGGCCGAGCTGCGCGATCGCCTCGGCCGAGGGCGCGGTGCGGATCCAGGCGTTCGGGTTCTGCGCCGCCACGGCCGCATACCGCGCCCACAGCGCCGCCGACTCCCGGTCCGCCTCCTCCGGCGACAGCCCCCACGCGGCCTGGGTCGCGGTCTCGTAGAAGGGGTAGATCTGCGCCGGGTCGGTGACGCCCAAGCGCCGGGCGACCTCGCTCATCTCGAACCGGCTGGACGGGAAGCGCGCCGTCTCCGCCGGCGGAGGCTCGGGAGTCCAGGGCAGGTCGACGCCGGCCTTGGCGGCCTTGGCGCGGGCGTTGGCCGCCTCGCCCCCGACCACGGCCGCGGCCTGCAGCTCGCCGCGGGCGATGGCGAGCGCGGCCTCGTGCACGAGGCGGATCGGCGTCTCGCCGCCCATGCTGGCGTTCACGGTGCGGGCGGGCGCGATCCCCAGCCGCTCGCACAGGAGCGCGACGGGGTCGCGGTAGCGCCAGCTGACCAGCCCAACCAGCTCCAGCGACTGCACCCGCGCCAGGAGCGCCGCCCCGGCGTCGCGCTCGGCCTCCCGCAGCGCCTGCGCCATGAGGTCGATGGGCTCGCGGGCGTCCTCCGGGCGCTCGGGGCGGTCGACGGCCTCGCCGACGCCGACGATGACGGGCGTGGTCTCGGGCGCTGTCTCGGGCGGGCTCATCGGGCGTCCTCGCGGGCTGCGCCCGGTCGCAGCCGCCCGGGCGGCTCGAACTTGACAGGGCGCGCGGGGGGGGCACAACCACAGCCATGACGCGTGGCGCGCACACGGCGGTCCGCCCGTGAACGATCCCGGCCCCCTCAGGGGCGCGGGGCGAGCGGCGGTGCGGGCGGCGGACCCGGCGAAGGTCGCCTTCCGCGAACGGGTCCGGGCGCGGCCGCTGCTGATCGCCGTCCCGCTCTATCGCCGTCCTGACCTGGCCGTGCGCGTGGCGGACTCGCTTCTGGCCTGCGCCGGGGAGATCGAGGCGCTGGGCGGCGAGGTGGTGCTCTACGACGACTCGCCCGAGGACCCGGCCCTGGCGGCGGCCCTGGCCGCGATCGTCGCGCGGGCGCCGCCCGCCCTTCGCCTGCGCGTCGAGGCCAACCCCCGCAACCTCGGCTTCGTGCGCACCGCCAACCGCGCGCTGGACGAGGGGGCCGCGCGGGGCTTCGACGTGGTGCTGGTCAACTCCGACGCCGTGGTCATGCCCGGCGCGCTGACCGAGATGGCGCGCGTGGCGCTCGAAGACCCGATGATCGGGTTCGTGAACCCGCGGTCCAACAACGCCACGCTCGCCACGCTCCCCTACCAGGAGCGCTTCCGCTACCTGCCGACCGCCGCCGCCCGCCGAGCGTGGGAGGCGCTGGCGCCGCGCCTGCCGCGCTACAGCTACGCGCCGACGGCCAACGGCTTCTGCCTCCTGGTGCGCTGGTTCGTGCTGGCCGAGTTCGGCGGCTTCGACGAGATCTTCGGCCGCGGCTACAACGAGGAGAACGACCTCGCCATGCGCGCCGGACGGCGCGGCTACCGCGCCGTGCTCGCCAACCGCGCCTTCGTCTGGCACGAGGGCTCGGCCTCCTTCGCGCTGGAGGGCGAAGGCGACGCGCTCGAGGCGCGCAACCGGGCGATCCTGCTCAAGCGCTACCCGGAATACCCGCGGCTGACGGAGAGCTACTTCCGCTCCCCCGAACAGCGTGCGGAATGGCTGCTGGGCGCCCTGATCCCCGACGCGCACGGGCGGTTGGACGTCGCGCTGGACTTCTCCAGCTTCGTGGCCGCCCACAACGGCACGTTCGAGGCCGGCGCCCAGCTCCTGGCGGGGGCGGCGCAGGCGTGGCGCGAGCGCTTCAACCTCTTCGTGCTGTGCGCGCCCGACGTCTACGCCTTCCACGGCCTCGGCCGCCACGGGGTGGAGCGGCGCGAGCCCTACGGCCCCGAGGCGTACGCCGCGATCTTCCGCGTGGGCCAGCCCTACGAGCCCGGCGCGATCGAGCGGCTGGTGCTGAAGGGCGCGACGTTCGGCGTCTTCATGCTGGACACCATCTCGATGGACTGCACCCAGCTCGCCGATCCGGAGGTCCAGCGCCTGTGGGATTTCACCCTGGAGCACGCCGACCTCGTGGCCGCCACCAGCGCGCTCACCGCCGGCCAGCTGGAGCGCCGCTTCGCCCCTCGCGAGCACGTGCTGCGCGTGCGCAGCCTCCACTCGCTCGACCTGGACGACTACCGGCTGCCGGTGGAGGCGGAGGAGGGGGCGCCGGAGCCCGGCTACATCTTCGTCGTCGGCAACGCCTACGGCCACAAGGACGTCGCGCGGGCGGTCGAGGCGCTGCTGGCCGACGATCCCGCCCGCCGGATCGTCGTCCTGGCCCCCGAGCCCGACCGGAAGGCCGCGACCGCCGACGCGGGGCGCCACGCGCCGCGCCTCCTGCCCGTCGCGTCTTCGGTGACGCGCCTGTCGCCCGGGCGGATGACGCCCGGGGCGATGGGCGCCCTCTACGCCAGCGCGGCGGCCGTGGTCTTCCCCAGCCATTACGAGGGGTTCGGCATCCCCGTGCTCAACGCGCTCGCCGCCCGCCGCCCGGTGGTCGTGCGCGCCCTGCCCGTGTTCGAGGAGATCGCGGACGCTCTCGGGGGGGAAGCCAACCTGCACGTCGCCGTCACCACCGCCGACATGGTCGCCGCCCTGTCGCCCTGTCCCCGCTGGACCGACGCCGGAGCCGCGCCGGGGCGGGCGGGCGACTCCC
>CAZZZR010000013.1:11455-16331 GCA_964658605.1 uncultured Caulobacter sp.
CCTGCGAGCCGCCCGCGACATCGGCGACGCGCTGGAGGCGGCGATCGCCCGGGCGGACTACGCGCGCATCGTGCGGCGCATCCGCCATCGGCCGCAGCCTGTGCCCCTGCCGATCGCGCCGGCGACGCCCCGCGCCTTCGTCGCCGACGCCGTGGCGCGACGGGTCGAGGCCGCGACGGCCGCCGTCCTGGCCGTCCCGGGCGCGTTCGCGCTGCTGCGCGCCATCGTGCGCGGCGTGCGCGCGCCTTCGCGCCTGTTCAGGCCGCGGCCGCCCGCGTCAGGCTGAGCGCGCGCGCCAGTTCCAGCGCCACGCGCTGCACGTCCGCCTCGTCCATGGCGGGGAACAGCGGCAGGGCGAGGTTGGAGGCGTAGTAGGCCTCCGCCCCCTCCAGCCGCATCGGCCCGTAGCGCGCCACGAAGGCCGGCTGGCGGTAGACGGGGATGTAGTGCACCTGCGTGCCGATCCCGCGCGCGGCCAGGTCGCGCATCAGGGCGGCGCGGGCCAGCCCCAGCCTCTCGAAGTCGATCGCCACGCTGTAGAGGTGGGGGCAGGGCGTCTCGTCGGCCTCCGCGTGGACCGGCCGCACAAAGGGCGCGAGCGGCGCCAGCAGCGCGTCGTAGGCCGCGCCCAGCGACAGGCGGCGCGCCTGGAAGCGGTCCAGCTTGCCCAGCTGGCTCAAGCCGAGCGCCGCCTCCATCTCGGTCATGCGGTAGTTGAAGCCGAGCTCCAGCTGTTCGTAGCTCCAGGGGTTGGCGGCCTCGCCGTCCAGCGACAGCTCGGCGTCGACCATCAGCGCCGGGTCGCGAGTGACGCCGTGGTTGCGCAGACGGCGCATCCGCTCGGCCAGGGCCGGGTCGTTGGTCGTGACCGCCCCGCCCTCGCCGCAGGCGATGGTCTTGACCGGGTGGAAGGAGAAGACTGACGCCGCGCTGAAGCGCGAGCCGCCCGCGCGCCCGATCCCGTCGCGCGCGGACCCCAGCGCGTGGCAGGCGTCCTCCACCAGCGTGACGTCGTGCGCCTCGGCCACGTGGGCCAGCGCCTGCATGTCGCACATGCGCCCGCCCAGGTGCACGGGCAGGGCGACCTTGGCGGCCGGTCCGGCGCGGTGGAGCGCGTTCGCCAGCGTCCGCGCCGTCACCAGGCCCGTCGCGGGATCGACGTCGGCGAACACCACCCGCGCGCCGCAGAGCAGCGCCGCGGTCGCGGTGGAGAGGAAGGTGACGGCGGGAACGATGCAGACGTCGCCCGGCCCCACGTCCAGTCCCGCCAGCGCCAGATGCAGCGCCGCGGTGCCGCTGGAGCAGGTCACCGCCTGCGCCGCTCCGACCTTGGCCGCGAGCGCGTGTTCGAACGCCTCCGCACGGGCGCCTTGCACAAGGAGTTCGCCGCGCAGCGCCTCGACCACGGCTGAGACGTCGTCCTCCTCGATCAGCTGACGGCCGTAGGGCAGCGGGCGACGGGGAGCCTCCCGCGCCCAGTGCGGGGGGATGATGCGCGGAGCGGGGGCGGCGGCGGTCATGGAAGGCCGACAGTGCCCGTCGAACGCTCCTCAATCGTTAACCGCGCCCGCGCACCGGGCGCGTTCGTTCGCCTTGCGCTTGCGCCCGCGTGGCGCCATCGATTCGCCCGCCTATATCTGACACCTTGAAGACGGCCGCGATGACCGCGGTGAGCGAGGCTGGTGCGATGAACCTGCGGAACGCGGCGATCTGGGTCCTGTTCGTGGCCGTGTTGCTCACGCTGTTCTACAGCGTGATGAACCCCTCCTCGAAGGGCGGAGGCCAGTCGGCCGGCGAGATCACCTACAGCCAGCTCCTGCAGAAGGTCGACAGCGACCAGGTCAAGCTCGCCACCATCAAGGGCGAGCAGGTGCAGGCCGTCGACGGCGCCAAGCAGGTGTTCACCACCGTGCTGCCCGAAGGCTCGGCCGACCTGCTGAAGCGGATGGAGGCCCACGGGGTCAACATCAAGGCCCAGAGCTCGCAACCCTCGGGTTGGATGCAGCTTCTCTCGGCGCTGCTGCCCTTCATACTGATGGGCGCGCTGTGGTTCTTCATCATGCGCCAGATGCAGGGCGCCGGTAAGGGTGCCATGGGCTTCGGCAAGTCCAAGGCGCGGCTCCTCACCGAGAACAAGAACCGCGTCACCTTCGAGGACGTGGCGGGCGTCGACGAAGCCAAGGACGAGCTGCAGGAGATCGTCGACTTCCTGAAGGACCCCTCCAAGTTCCAGCGCCTGGGCGGCAAGATCCCCAAGGGCGCTCTGCTGGTCGGCCCCCCCGGCACCGGCAAGACGCTGCTGGCCCGCGCGGTGGCGGGCGAGGCGGGCGTGCCGTTCTTCACCATCTCAGGCTCCGACTTCGTGGAGATGTTCGTCGGCGTCGGCGCCAGCCGCGTCCGCGACATGTTCGAGCAGGCCAAGAAGAACGCCCCCTGCATCATCTTCATCGACGAGATCGACGCCGTGGGCCGCCACCGCGGCGCGGGCCTGGGCGGCGGCAACGACGAGCGCGAGCAGACCCTGAACCAGCTCCTGGTCGAGATGGACGGGTTCGAGGCCAACGAGGGCATCATCCTGGTGGCGGCCACCAACCGCCCCGACGTGCTCGACCCGGCGCTCCTGCGGCCCGGCCGCTTCGACCGGCAGGTGACCGTTCCCAATCCCGACGTCGTGGGCCGCGAGAAGATCCTGCGCGTCCACATGCGCAACGTGCCGCTCGCCGCCGACGTGGACGTGCGCACCCTCGCCCGCGGCACCCCCGGCTTCTCCGGCGCCGACCTCGCCAACCTCGTCAACGAGGCGGCCCTGCTGGCCGCCCGGCGCGACAAGCGCATGGTCAGCCACCGCGACTTCGAGAACTCGAAGGACAAGGTGATGATGGGCGCCGAACGCAAGTCGATGGTGATGAGCGACGAGGAGAAGCGCAACACCGCCTACCACGAGGGCGGCCACGCCCTGGTCGCGCTGTCGGTGCCCTCCACCGACCCGGTGCACAAGGCCACGATCATCCCGCGCGGCCGGGCGCTCGGCATGGTGATGCAGCTGCCCGAGGGCGACCGCTACTCCATGAACTACAAGCAAATGACCTCGCGCCTGGCGATCATGATGGCCGGTCGCGTGGCCGAGGAGCTGATCTTCGGCAAGGAGAACGTCACCTCCGGCGCCTCGTCGGACATCGAGGCGGCGACGCGTCTGGCCAAGATGATGGTGACGCGCTGGGGCTACTCTGACGACCTGGGCCTGGTGGCCTACGGGGAAAACGAGAACGAGGTGTTCCTCGGCATGTCGATGCAACGGTCCCAGGCCGTGAGCGAGGAGACCGCCAACAAGATCGACTCCGAGGTCAAGCGGCTGGTGACGTCCGGCTACGACGAGGCCAAGCGCATCCTCACCGAGCGCGCCGCCGACCTCGAGACCCTGGCGCAGGCGCTCCTCGAATACGAGACGCTGACGGGCGACGAGATCATCAAGGTCATCCAAGGCATCCCGCCCGTGCGCGAGACGGGCGAGCCCGCCGCTGTCGGCGGCGCGGTCTCCGTGCCCCTGACCCACGCGCCGCGCCCGATGACGCTCCCCGGCGGAGCCTCGCCGCAGCCGGCGTGATTGCTTCACCCTATCCCTCCCCTCCATGGGGAGGGGGGACCCGCGCCGAA
This sequence comes from uncultured Caulobacter sp., assembly GCA_964658605.1. GTDB lineage: Bacteria > Pseudomonadota > Alphaproteobacteria > Caulobacterales > Caulobacteraceae > JASLDZ01. Next base: position 15,110 of record CAZZZR010000013.1, read on the forward strand.
GGCGTGGGGGGTGAGGTAAGCCCGCGGCGGCGCTGTTGGTCGTGCGCTACCTGTCACTTGCCCCACCCGCCACGCGCTGACGCTCGCGGGTCCCCCCTCCCCACTTCGGGGGAGGGATAGGTGCCGTTCCCCCGCGTCATGGGCGTGCTGAACGCCACGCCCGACAGCTTTTCCGACGGTGGTCGCTTCGCCGCGCCCGAGGCCGCCGTCGCCCATGGGCTGGCGATGATCGGCCACGGCGCGGACATCCTCGACGTCGGCGGCGAGTCCACCCGGCCGGGCGCCGAGCCGGTGGAGGAGGCGGAAGAGCTTCGCCGCGCGCTCCCCGTCGTCCGCAGTCTGGCGGCGCGAGGGGCGGCCGTCTCCATCGACACCATGAAGCCCGCCGTCGCCCGCGCCGCCGTCGAGGCCGGTGCCGTGATGTGGAACGACATCTGCGCCCTCTCGGCCCCCGGCGCGCTCGACACCGCCGCCGCGCTCGGCTGCGAGGTGGTGCTGATGCACATGCAGGGACGGCCGCAGACCATGCAGGCCGACCCGCGCTACGACGACGCGGCGGCGGAAGTGGAGGCGTTCCTGCTCGCCCGCGCCGAGGCCGCCATGGCCGCGGGTGTCGCGCGCGAGCGCATCTGGCTCGACCCGGGCATAGGCTTCGGCAAGCGGCTGGAGCACAACCTCGCGCTCCTGAACGCGCTGGACCGGCTGGGCTCGCACGGCTTCCGCGTGCTCCTGGGCGCCAGCCGAAAGCGCACCGTCCTCCACATCGACCCGACCGCGACCGACCCGCTCGACCGGCTGGGGGGTTCGCTGGCCATCCATCTGCACGGCGCGGCGCAGGGCGTAGTGATGATCCGCACCCACGACGTCCGCGAAACCGTGCAGGCCTTGAGGGTGCAGGCGGCCCTGGCGGGGGCGGAATAGGGCCGGACACCTCCTTCTCAGCTTCGCGAAACCTGTTCGCGTGAGACACGAAATGGTCCCATTCGAGCCTTCGACGCGCCGCACCGCCCCACGATAAGCCTCATGTCGGCCGGGCGGCCTCGCGGGTCCCTGGATCCTGAACAGCCCCCCCAGCCCCCTGGGATCGGCGGGATAAAACCCGCCCGGCCGACACCCTCCCCTCATATCGAGTCTTCGCGCCAATTGGGGACACTTGCCCCCTCCGTCGCTTCGGCTTCGCCTCGCGCCACCAACCGATCATCAGCATGATCGTGGCGATGGT
>CAZZZR010000013.1:16341-19591 GCA_964658605.1 uncultured Caulobacter sp.
CACCCGCGCCGCAGGGGAGTAGAAACGGCGCTCTGCTCCCCTGCGAAGCGGGAGCTGTCGGCGGCGGGCGGAGCCCGGCGACGACGGGGGGCACCTCGCCCTACCGCACCGTCGCCGCGAGCACCGGGCCACCCTTCGCGCCCTGCACGATCACCGCCGTCTTCAGTCCATCCGCGGAGGGCGCGGGCAGGGTGTAGCGTTTCAAGCGCCCCGACCACGAGCCCAGCCTCGCCAGCTCCCGCACCACGTTCTGCTGCACCACGGTCTTCCCGCGGTTCTCGCCGGCGGTGACCTTGACCGTCTTCTCCTGAGGGTCGAAGCGCGCCAGCCACACTTCCCCCGCGCCGCCGCCCGCGCCGACCTCGACCCGCGTGGGGGAGACGAAACGCACCGAGGGCGCCCGGTCGCGGCGAGCGGCCTCGGCCTTGACCAGGGCGTTCACCTTCTCGCGGTCGAAGCCGATCGTCTCCTTGCGCCCGTCGACGATGATCTCGGGCGTGTAGATCTCGCGGAGCTTCAGCTTGCCGATGTAGGCGCGCTGGCGGTCGGTGAACTCCGGCTTGGCGAAGGTGTCGGACCAGCCGAGATAGTCCCAGATGTCCACGGGGAAGGTGAGGGCGAGCACGCCCTTCCTCCCCGCCAGCTCCTGCAGCAGCGCGTTGGCCTGGGGGCAGGCGGTGCAGCCCTGGGCGGTGAACAACTCCACCACGACGGGCCGCACGGCCGCGCCCGTCCGCACCCGCCCGACAGCGGGCGCCGTGGGCGACAGCGCAAGGCCGAGCAGGAGCGGGATCAACGCGAGGCGACGCATCCGGCCGATCCTTAGCCGTCCGCCTCGCCCCGCGCCGATCACGCCTGCGTGAACGCTACTCCGCCGCGATCGCCTCGGGAGCCGGATCGTTCGCGGGGGCCGCCAGCCGGCGCAGCACGTAGGGCATGACGCCCCCGGCCCGGAAATACTGCAGCTCCGTCTCGTTATCGATCCGGCAGGTGACGGGGAAGCGGGCCACGCGGTGGTCGGAGGGGCGGAACAGCTCGACCATCAGGGTGCGGCGCGGCGTCAGCCGGTCGAGGCCGCGGATGGTGATCAGCTCCTCGCCGGTCAGCCCCAGCCGCTGCCAGCCGTCGTGCTGGAACTGCAACGGCAGCACGCCCATGCCGACGAGGTTCGAGCGGTGGATGCGCTCGTAGGTCTCGGCGAACACGGCGCGCACGCCGAGCAGCCGCGTGCCCTTGGCGGCCCAGTCGCGGCTGCTGCCGGTGCCGTACTCCTTGCCCGCGAAGATCACCAAGGGGCGCCCCTCGGCCTGGTACTTCATGGCCGCGTCGTAGATCGCCATCACCTCGCCGGAGGGGAAGTGCTTGGTCACGCCGCCCTCGATATCCGGCGTCATGCGGTTCTTGATGCGGATGTTGGCGAAGGTGCCGCGCATCATCACCTCGTGGTGCCCGCGCCGCGCGCCGTAGGAGTTGAAGTCGGCCGCATCCACCCCGTGCTCGATCAGGTACTGGCCGGCGGGGCTGGTCTTGCGGATGTTGCCCGCGGGGGAGATGTGGTCGGTGGTGATCGAGTCGCCGAAGATCGCCAGGATGGCCGCGCCCTGCACGTCCTTGATCGCCGAGGGCGTCATCGACAGCCCCTCGAAGTAGGGCGGGTTGGCGACGTAGGTGGAGGCTTCGTCCCAGGCGTAGGTGCGGCCGCCCGCGACCTCGATCCCCTGCCACTTGTCGTCGCCCTTGAAGACGTCGGAATAGCGGGCGCTGAACAGGTCGTTGGTGACGACCGCGCGCTGGATCTGCGCGATCTCCTCGTTGGTCGGCCAGATGTGCGAGAGGTAGACGGGCTCGCCGTCGCTCCCGATGCCCAGCGGCTCCTTGCGCAGGTCCTTCAGCATGGAGCCCGCGAGCGCATAGGCCACCACCAGAGGCGGCGAGGCCAGGTAGTTGGCCCGCACGTCGGGATTCACCCGGCCCTCGAAGTTGCGGTTTCCGGAGAGGACCGAGCAGGCGACCAGGTCGTCGGCGTTGATCGCGTCCGACACGTTCTGCGGCAGCGGTCCCGAGTTGCCGATGCAGGTGGTGCAGCCGTAGCCGACGAGGTTGAAGCCCAGCGCGTCCAGGTCCGCCTGAAGCCCGGCCTTGACCAGGTAGTCGGTGACCACCTGCGATCCGGGAGCCAGCGAGGTCTTCACCCAGGGCTTCACCGTCAGCCCCTTGGCGTGCGCCTTGCGGGCGACGAGGCCGGCGGCGATCAGGACCGATGGATTGCTGGTGTTGGTGCAACTGGTGATGGCGGCGATCACCACGTCCCCGTGGCCGACGTCGAAAGCCTCTTGTCCTTCCTCCGGCTTCACGGGAACACGCGCGGTCTCGTGCCCGCCCTTGCCGAAGTCGGTGGAGAGGTGGCCGGCGAACTCCTGCGCGGCGTTGGACAAGAGCACCCGGTCCTGCGGGCGGCGGGGGCCGGCTAGCGACGGCTCGATGGTGGCGATGTCCAGCTCCAGCGTGTCGGTGAAGGCCGCCTCCGGCGCGTCGGGGTCGTGGAACAGGCCCTGTTCCTTGGCGTAGGCCTCCACCAGCGCCACGCGCTCAGGGCTGCGGCCGGTGTCGCGCAGGTACTTCAGCGTGGCGTCGCTGACGGGGAAGAAGCCGCAGGTGGCGCCGTATTCGGGGGCCATGTTGGCGATGGTCGCCTGGTCCTCGATCGTCAGGTGCGCGAGCGCGTCGCCGTAGTATTCGACGAATTTGCCGACGACGCCCTTCCTGCGCAGCATCTGCGTGACGGTGAGCACGAGGTCGGTGGCGGTCGCCCCCTCAGGCAGGCGCCCCGTGAGCTTGAAGCCGACCACCTCAGGGATCAGCATGGGGATGGGCTGGCCCAGCATGGCCGCCTCCGCCTCGATCCCGCCAACGCCCCAGCCGAGCACGGAGAGGCCGTTGACCATCGTCGTGTGGCTGTCGGTGCCGACGACCGTGTCAGGATAGGCGACCTCCTCCTCACCCTCTTTGCCTGTCCACACCGTCTGGGCGAGGTACTCCAGGTTCACTTGGTGGCAGATGCCCGTGCCGGGCGGCACGACGCGGAAGTCGTCGAACGCCGAGGACCCCCAGCGCAGGAAGCGGTAGCGCTCGCCGTTGCGCTCGTATTCGCGAACCTCGTTCTCGGCCAGCGACTGCGGGGTGCCGAAGTAGTCGACCATCACCGAGTGGTCGATCACGAGGTCGACCGGGTTCAGCGGGTTGATCTTGG
>CAZZZR010000014.1:0-19505 GCA_964658605.1 uncultured Caulobacter sp.
GCTTCGCGGTCGCCGGCTGCGAGCCCGACGAGATGGGCATCGGCCCGGTCTTCGCCGTGCCGCGCCTGCTGGCCCGCCACGGCCTGAAGGTGGACGACATCGACCTGTGGGAGTTGAACGAAGCCTTCGCGTCGCAGTGCCTCTATTCACGCGACAAGCTCGGCATCGACCCGGAGAAGTACAACGTCAACGGCGGCTCCATCGCCATCGGCCACCCCTACGGCATGACCGGCGCCCGCTGCACCGGCCACGCGCTGCTGGAAGGCAAGCGCCGGGGCGCCAAGCACGCCGTCGTCACCATGTGCGTCGGCGGCGGCATGGGGGCGGCGGGGCTGTTCGAGGTGTTCTGAGGGACGCGGGCGGCGGCGGGGCGGGAGCAGGAAGCTTAAGCGAGCGGCCGCGGCCCTTCCCTCTGTCGCTCCGTTGCTCCCCCTTTGGTGTCTTGCTTCCTCTTCTCGCTTCCCGCTAGCCCTTTGTTCGACGAGCCTGCGTCGCGTCGAGCACTGGGCTGTGGCTCAAGAGAGAAAGACGAGAAGGGGGAGGGTTGATCAAACGCACACCCCTCCCGCGCGTTCGCGCCGCAGGCGATCCCCCTTTTCAGCCGCCGTTTACCGTGCGCCCCTAAGCCTCGACGCCATGGACGCCGCCGCCACCCTCAGCCCGACCCGCATCCTCCTCGCCGAGGACGACGACAGCCTGCGCGCCTTCCTCAGCCGGGCGCTGGAGCGGGCGGGCTACGACGTCGTTTCCTGCGCCGACGGCGACGAGGCGCTGGCGGCGCTGGCGCGCGGAACCTTCGACCTTCTCCTCACCGACATCGTCATGCCGGGCGCCGACGGGATCGAGGTGGCGCGGCAGGCGGCCGCCAGGGACCCCAAGCTCCGCATCATGTTCATCACCGGCTTCGCGGCCGTGGCGCTGGCCGCCGGCGGCCAGGCGCCGGCCGGGGCGAAGGTGCTCTCCAAGCCCGTGCACCTGCGCGAGATCGTCGCCGAGGTGGAGCGCATGGTCGCCGCCTGAGGCGCCGAAGCCGGGTTGCGGCCGCGGAGACGTTTGCGCTATATCGCGCCTCCCTTGGAGCGGACGCGTAGCTCAGCGGGAGAGCACCTCGTTGACATCGAGGGGGTCACAGGTTCAATCCCTGTCGCGTCCACCACCCGCCCCTATCCCGGCGCGGCCCGCCGCCCTTATAACGGGGGCATGACGCCCCCCGCGGCCGCCGCCGCTTCCGCCCGCGACGCCGAGGCCCACGCCCTTCCGCCGTTCGAGGTGGTCGAGCCCTCCCGCCTGCTGGCGCCCCTGGTCTCCGCCTCCCCCCATTCCGGCCGCCTTTATCCCGCCGAGATGACCGATCGCTCGGCGCTGGACTTCGAGGCCATCCGCCGGTCGGAGGACGCCTACGTCGACGACCTCGCCGGAGCGGCCCCCGCGCACGGCTGGCCGCTGATCACCGCCCGCTACGCCCGCGCCTACGTCGACCTGAACCGCGCGCCCTACGAACTGGACACCGCCATGTTCGACGGCCGCCCCGCCCAGCCCTGCACCCGCACCCCCCGCGCCGCCGCGGGCCTGGGCTCCGCGCCGCTGATGGTCGGCGAAGGCGCGCCGATCTACGCCCATCGGCTTCATTTCGAGGAGGTGGAGGCGCGGCTGTCCCGGGTGCACGCGCCCTACCACGCCGAACTCGAGCGGCTGCTCGCCCGCGCCGAGGCGGCGTTCGGCTGCGCGGTGCTGCTCGACTGGCATTCCATGCCCTCGGCCGCCGCGCCGGGACCCAACGCGGCGGACGTGGTGGTCGGCGACCTTCACGGCCGTGCATGCGCGCCTAAGATCGCCGCCCTGGTGGAGGACGCCTTCCGCAGGCTCGGCTACAGGACCGCCCGAAACCGTCCCTACGCCGGCGGCCACGTCACCGAGCGGTACGGCCGCCCGGCCGCCAGGCGCCACGCCCTGCAGATCGAGCTTCGGCGCGACCTCTACCTGCGCGAGCCCGGTCGCGAGCGCACGACCGGCTATGCCCGCCTGAAGGCCGACATCGACGCCGTCTGCGCCAAGCTGGCGGCCGAGGACTGGCTCGCGCTCGCCTGAAGGCGCGGGGCCTTGCGGTGCCCGCCAGCCGCCGCTAGGAAGCGCCTCCCGCTCGCCCGGCGCGTCTCGCGACGCGCCCGCCGATACGACGAGCCTCGCGGAGAGGTGGCTGAGTGGTCGAAAGCACCGCACTCGAAATGCGGCGTGGGTGCAAGCTCACCGTGGGTTCGAATCCCACCCTCTCCGCCACCTAGTCGGGGTCTTCCAGAGACCCGACGCTTAGGGCCCTGATCATCAGCCAAACTCGGGAGCTTAGATACCCCAAGGGGGTCTCTGCAGACCGCCCCGAGCCCCCATCTAGGCCTGCTTCGCGCCCTTCCTCCCGCACCAGTCTCCAGGGTGGGCACACCTGTTCTTCTCCGGCAAAACAGGTCCTGCACCTGTTTTGCATCCAGATGCGTCGTGGTGGCTTGCGGGCCAAGTCGCTGGCCCGGCTCGCGCTTTTAGTCGCATCAGAGCAGGCCTTCGATGAGCGCTCAGCACACGCCCTCCCGCAACAAGCGCGACACGTTCAAGGCGGGCGCCAGCGGCAACCCCAGGGGGCGGCCGCGGAAGGCGAGGACCGTCGACGAGGCCGTCGCCGAAGCCATGCGGGCGCCGGTGGCGGTCACAGAGAACGGCCGCAAGCGCAAGATCTCCAAGCTTCACGCCACCGCCACCCAGATCGCCGACCAGGGCGCCCAAGGAGATCTGCGGGCCGGGAAGATCGCCTTGGACCTAGCGCAGCGGGCCGAGGAGAAAGCCGAGCAAGCCCGCGCCAAGGCGCCCCCCTTGCTGAGCGATAGCGACGAGGAGATCGTGGCGCGCCTGCAGGCGCGGATGCGGCTGATCATCCACAGGAGGACGAGCGATGAGCTACATGACGCCCAACGAGGTCGACGCGCTCACGCGCCAGGCCTTCCAGGTGGAGCGGGAACGATGCCGGACGAAGCCAGCGGCCTGACCGAGCGGCAGAAGAAGTGGTTCGCCTCGGTCCGGGCGAACCTGGAGGCCAACACCGGCAGGTCGCTGGCCGAGTGGGTCGAGATCGGCAAGGGCGCGCCTGCGGGCGGCCAGCGCGCCACGCTCAAGTGGTTCAAGGACACCCACGGCCTGCTGCAGAACAGCGCCATGTTCGTCCTCCACGCGATGGAGGGGGCGGGGGGTTCGGACGAGACGGCGGCGGCCGCCCGGGCGGCGCTGTGGTCCGATCCCGGCCCGCGCGCGATCCTGGAGGCGGTGGAGCGGCTGGCGGTGGCGTTGGGCGGGGTCGTCGTGGGCCAGCGCAAGGCGTTCACCGCCTTCTCGCGCGAGTTTCAGTTCGCGGCGCTGAAGCCGTTGAAGGGCGGGGGGGCGCGCCTCGGCCTGGCGGTGGAGCTGGACGCCGACCCCCGGCTGCAGCCCCGCGGCAACGAGAGCTGGTCCGAACGCCTGCCGTCCAAGCTCGAGCTCGGCTGGTCGCAGGAGGTGGACGACCGCCTCGCCGCGCTGTTGCGGGCCGCGTGGGAGCGAAGCTAGGCGTCCGGGTCCTCGCCCGCGAAGGGCTTGCCGTCGCTCGAGAGCAGGACAGCGACGGGGCGGCTGCCGCTGAACTCCGCCAGCACCGCCATCACCACCACGGTCAGGGGCGTCGACAGGAAGGCGCCCGTCAGTCCCCACAGCATGCTCCAGAACGCCAGGGCCAGCAGCACGACGATGGGATCGAGGTTCAGGCTCTTGCCCTGCATCCGCGGCTGGATGACGTGGTTGACGAAGAAGTGGACGCTCTCCAGCAGCACCACCATCACCACCGGCCGCACGTAGTCGTTGAAGTCCACCAGCCCGAAGATCGGCGGCAGGAGCACGCCCACCGCTCCGCCGATGGCGGGGATGTAGTTGGCCAGGAAGATGATGAAGCACCAGAACGGGACGTGCGTCAGGCCCATCGCCAGCATGATGACCGCCGACGCCGCGGTGATGATGACGCCCACCACCGTCTGCACCCAGATATAGCTCTCCACCCCGTGGCGGATGCGGCGGAACACGCGCGTTGCCTCGCGTCGGCGGCCGGGATCCTTGAACATCTCCTGCCCCTTGGCCGCGAAGCCGCTGCGCGAGGCGAGCAGGAAGCCCAGGTAGATCAGCACGAAGATCGCAGCCTCCACCACGGGCCCCAGCTCCTTGGCGATCGCGCCGAAGATGCGGCCGGGGTTCAGCTCGGCGAACAGGCTGTTCAGCGTGGGCGGCGTCTGGATGCCGAGCCGGGCCGATCCGGTCTGCAGCATGGCGTTGAGCTTTCGAGTGTAGGCACCGGACTGGCTTGCGAAGTCCGCCCCGTTGTCGGCCACGAGCCAGATGGCCAGCACGAATACGCCCACGACCGCGACGATGGCTGTGGGCGTCGCCAGCTTGTCGGGGAAGCCCTTGATCCGGCGGGTCAGCGCCCTCGCCAGGCCGTCGATCATCAGCAGCAGGAAGATCGCCAGAGCCAGGGGCGCCAGGATGTGGCGCAGGAAGAAGAGCGCCGCGCCGGTCAGGATGACGGCGATGACGGTCACCCCGCCCTGCAGCCGGCCGAGCGCGCGTTCGGGCGTCGCCTCGGGCGCGACGGCGTCCGCGCCGGGGGAGGGGTCTTGCGTCATCGGTCCTCGTCGTGGCGGAAGGGCGAATAGGCGCCTTCCAGGAACGCCATCTCGTTCTCCACCGCTTCGCGCTCCTCGTCGAGGAACCGGGCCACGGGCTCGCGCAGGCGTGGGTCGGCGATCCAGTGGGCGGAGTAGACGGGGGAGGGCAGGTAGCCCCGCGCGATCTTGTGCTCGCCCTGCGCGCCCGCCTCCACCCGTTGCAGGCCGCGCACGATCGCCTGCTCGATCGCCTGATAGTAGCAGAGCTCGAAGTGCAGGAACGGGATCTCCTCGGTCGCCCCCCAGTTGCGGCCGTAGAGGGTGTCGTCGCCCATGAGGTTCAGCGCACCCGCGATCCATGGGCCGCCCGGGCGCCGGGCCATGACGAGGAGGATGCGATCGGCCATCCGCTCGCCGATCAGCGAGAAGAACAGCCGGTTCAGGTACGGGCGGCCCCACTTGCGGGAGCCGGTGTCCATGTAGAAGGCGTAGAAGGCGTCCCAGTGCGCCTCGGTGATCTCCGCGCCCGAGAGGGCCGCGATCTCCAGCCCCGCCCGCGCGTCGCGCCGCTCGCGCCGGATCGTCTTGCGTCGCCCGGAGCTCAAGGCCGCCAGGAAGTCGTCGAAGGTCGCGTAGCCCTCGTTGCGCCAATGGTACTGCCGGTCCTGCCGCAGCAGCAGCCCACGCTCCCCCATCCGCCGCCACTCCGCCTCCAAAGGGAAGGTGACGTGGAGGGAGGAGGCGCCCGTCTGGCCGGTGAGGGCCAGCGCCGCGTCCATGAGGCCGTCGACGGCCGCGTCCCGGTCGGGCCCGTCGGCCGCGATCAGGCGCGGACCCGTCACGGGCGAGAAGGGCGCGGCGCATTGGAGCTTGGGGTAGTAGTCGCCGCCCGCCCGCATGTAGGCGTTGGCCCAGCTGTGGTCGAAGACGTATTCGCCCTGGCTGTGCGTCTTCAGGTAGAGCGGCATGACGCCCGCGACGCCGCCGTCCGTCCGTTCCACTGAGACGTGCGCCGGCGACCAGCCCGTGCGGCCGCCCACGCAGCCCGACTCCTCCAGCGCGTGGAGGAAGTCGTAGGAGATGAAGGGGTTGCGCGCGTATCCTTCGGCGGCGGCGCAGGCGTCCCAAGCCTTCCGGCCGATCTCGGCAATGCGCGAGTGCGCCCTCGCCTCCGGCTTCAGCGGCACGGACGCGCCCGTGCTGCGCCGGCGCTCACGCGACCTCCACCACCGCATCGACCTCGACCGCGAAGTTCATCGGCAGGCGGTAGACGCCCACGGCGGAACGGGCGTGGCGACCCGCGTCGCCCAGCACCTCGACCATCAGGTCGCTGCAGCCGTTGACGACCTGCGGGATGTCGAAGAAGGCCGGCCCCGCCTGCACGAAGCCTCCGAGCTTCACCACCCGCACCAGCCGCGCGAAGTCGCCATCCAGCGCCTGCCGGATCTGCGAGAGCAGGTTCAGGCCGCAGAGCCGGGCCGCCGCCTGCCCCTGCTCGAGGCTCACGTCCTCGCCCACCACGCCCCTGATCCCGCCGGAAGCGTCCACCGAAACCTGCCCGGAGATGTAGAGGTGCCCGGCCGAGATGACGGTCGGCACGTAGTTGGCCACCGGCGGGTTGGCCTGCGGCAGGGTGAGGCCGAGCTCGGCCAGGCGCGTGTCCACGCGGTTCATCGGCGGGAAGGTCCTTCCAGGAGCGGTCCGCCTAGATAGGCGCAGAGGGGTCGCGGCCTCAACGCCTGCAAGAGGCTTCCGCTCCTTCGCGCCCAAGCCGCGCGGGTGACAGGTCCCCGACCCCCGGCTATGAGCGGAGGGGGGGCTTCGTGACGGACGGAATCAGGGTTTGAGCCAACGCCGCTCGACGGCGCCGGACCGACGGCCGCCCCTTGCGCCTCTCGCCGTCGCGGTCCTTTGGGCGGCGGTCGCGTTCGTCCCGGCCGGGGTGCGGGCGGCCGAGCGCAAGGCGACCGTCACCGGCGTGTCCGACCGGGCGCTCGCCGCCGCCGTCGCCGCGGCCGTGGGCGAGGTGCGTACGCCGGTCGCCAGCCGGCTCGACGCCCGCAGGCGGGCCAGCGAGGCCGCCGCCGCCGCCGACGACCTGCTGCGCTCCGAGGGCTACTACGACGCCGTCATCACCCCCGACATCGGCGAGGGCGAGAAGCCGAAGCCCACGATCAAGGTGGAGCTCGGCCCGCGCACCACGATCAAGTCGGCTGAGGTGGCGTTCGAAGGGCCGCTTCCCGACGCCGCGACCATGGCCGCCGCGCGCGCCGCCCTGGCGCTGAAGCCGAACGCGCCCGGACGCGCCGTGGACGTCATCGCCGCGGAGGGTCGCGTGATCGCGGTGCTGCAAGAGCATGGCTACGCCGACGCCGCGCCGCAGCCCCGGGTGGTCACCGTCGACCATGCCGACACCAGCCTTGTAGCCGTCTACCACGTGGCCGCCGGCTCCGTGGTGCGGATGGACGGGCTGCAGCTCGACCACGTCGGGCGGACCAGCCGCCGCTGGCTGCGCAAGCTCACGCCGTGGAAGGTGAACGAGGTCTACCGGCCGGAGCTGGTCGCGGAGCTGGAGCGGCGGTTGCTCGACACGCAGGCCTACGACGCCGTGACCGTCGCGCTCGCGCCCAAGCCCGACGCGGACGGCCGCCGCCCGGTGGTCGTGAACCTGGCCGACCGTCCCCGCGGCGCCCTCGACTTCTCCGCCGGCTACTCGACCACCGAGGGCGCCGACTTCGACGTGCGCTACTCGATCTTCAACCGCCTGCGCCGGGCCGACACCCTGACCCTGCAGGCGCGGCTGGCCGAAATCGACAGCCGATTCGGCGGCGAATTGGCGCTGCCGGATTGGCTCAGGCCCAATCAGACGCTGAAGCCCAGCCTCTACTACCTGCGCACCGTCACCGACGCCTACACCGAGACGGGGCCGCAAGTGGCCTTGGACGTGACGCGCCGCTACGGCAAGACCTCGTTCCTGACGGTGGGCAGCTCGATCACCGCCAGCCGGGTGGACGACAACGAGCTGGGGGCGGAGAACATCCAGCTCTACCGCGTCTACACCGCCTTCCTTTGGGACCGCTCCGACAACAGCCTTGACCCGGCGCACGGCTTCAAGCTCGACGCGCGGCTGACCCCCACGCAGATCACCGGCGACGACAGCCTGACCTACCTGAAGGCGACGGTGCAGGGCTCGGTCTACTTCGCCTTCGACACCCGGGCGGACAACGTGCTGGCGGTGCGCTCGCGCATCGGCTCCATCCTCGGCGGCTCCATCCACGACCCGCGGGTCGAGCTGGGGACGACGCCGGGGGTGCCGGCGTCCGACCGCTTCTACGCGGGCGGCGGAGGCTCGGTGCGGGGCTACGGCTACCAGGACGTGGGTCCGCACTACGCCGACAACACGCCCAAGGGCGGCCTGTCGCTGTTCGAGGCGTCGCTGGAATTCCGCCATCGCTTCCGGGACTCCCCGCTGGGCGTGGTCGGATTCGTCGACGCCGGATCGGTGGGGCCGGACTCCTCGCCCAACTTCACCCGCATCAGCCCGGCGGTCGGCGTGGGCGTCCGCTACAGCCTGGGCTTCGCGCCGATCCGGGCCGACATCGCCGTGCCGCTCGACAAGCTGCCGGGCGCCAGCCAGTCGTTCCAGGTCTACCTCTCGATCGGACAGGCGTTTTGACGGACGCCGTCGCCACGCCCGAGACGCCGGCTTCGCCCGGTCCTGCTCGCGGGGGCCCTCGGCCGTTGCGCTGGGCTTTGGTGGCGCTCGGCGGGCTCCTGGTCCTGCTGGCGCTGGCGGCCGGCGTCGTGCGCCTGGGCGTACGCACCGACGCGGGCCGGGCGGCGGTGGTGCGGGCGGTCGAGGGCATGCGCCTTGGGCCGATCGGCCGGCTGCACGTGGAGGGGCTGGAAGGCGACCTGTTCGACGCCTTCCGCCTGCGCCGCCTGACCATCGCGGACGAGAAGGGCGTGTGGCTCGACGGCCGGGACCTGGCGATGCGGTGGCGGCCGTCCGAGCTCCTGTCACGCCGGGTGCACGCGCGCGCCCTGACCGTCGGCGATCTCCTCGTGTCACGCCCGCCCGTGCTGGAGAAGCGGCCCCCCACGCCCCCCGAACCGCCCCCGGTCGGCGTGCTGATCGACCAGCTGGCCGGCCGCCTGCGCACGGGCAAGCCGCTGACGGTCGCGGAGGGCGACTGGAGCGTGACGGGGCGGCTCGACTTTCGCCGCAGCGGTCGCGTCGACGCCCAGGTCGCCGCCGCCAGCCGCCTGCATGCCGGCGACCACCTCAACGCCGACCTGCGCATGACCGACGCCCGCCGCCTGTCGCTGAAGCTCGACGCGCTGGAGGCGGCGGGCGGCGGCCTGGCGGGCGGGCTGGGGTTGAAGGCGGACCAGCCCTTCGCCTTGGCGGCCGACGGGGTAAGCGACGACAAGGGCGGCCGCCTCCATGTCGACAGCCGCTCCGGCCCGCTCCGCCCGCTCTACGCCGACGGGCGCTGGACGGCCGCGGGCGGCGGGCATGTCGAGGCGCATGCGCTGCTCGCCGCCTCCACGCACCTGGCGCCCTATGTGCTGCGCTTCGGGCCGAAGGCGGACGCGGTGCTGGACGTCGCGCGGCAGGGCGCGCTCTACGGCGCCGACCTTCGGCTGGTGGGCGACCTCACCCAGGCGCACGCGGTCGGGCCGGTCGACTTCGCCAAGCTGTCCACGCCCGGCCTGCGCCTGGACGTGACGACCAAGAGCCTGGGCGCCTGGTTCCACCCTCCGGTGATCGGCGCCACGCGGGCGTCGGGCACGCTGGTCGGCTCGATCCGCCGCTTCGAGATCAAGGCGCAAGCGGTCGCACAGGACCTGGACGAGGTCGGGCTGACCATCGCGCGCCTCAGCGGCCCCGTCTCCGTGGCCTGGGGCGACGGCGAGTGGCGCATTCGGACCGAGGTGCAGGGCGAGGGCGCCGGCGGCGAAGGCGTGCTGCCGCCCTTACTCGGCCCGCGCCCCACGGCCCGCATCGACCTGAGTTTCCTGAAGGACCGCAGGCTCTTGTTCCGCGAGCTTCACGTCGTGGGCCAGTACGCCCGGGTCGACGCGACCGGCGCGCAGGACCTGCTCGGCGGCCTGGGCTTCCAGGGGGTCGCCACCGCGCCCAGCCTGAAGGGGATGCTGAAGGGCTCGGACGGCGCGGCGCAGGCGGGGTTCAAGGCGTCGGCGCCCAAGGGCTCGGCGGTCTGGGCGATCGCCGTGGAGGCGCGGGGCCAGAGGTTCAAGACCGGCATAGGCGAGCTGGACCGGCTGCTGGGTCTCGGGCCGCGGGTGACGCTGACGGGCACGCAGGACCCCGACGGCTTCCACCTCGCCCGCGGCGCACTGGCCGGAGACAAGGCGTCGGGGACGGCGCGCGGGCTGCTGACGACGGACAAGCGGCTCGCGTTCGATCTCGATTGGACCGCGCAGGGCCCCTTCGCCGTGGGCCCCCTGGAGGTGGACGGCGCCATGACCGGCAGGGGCAAGGTCTCGGGCACGATAGGGGAGCCGCAGGCCGACCTCTACGCCCGCCTCACCACGCTCGACTTCGACCGGCTGGTGGTCAAGCCCGCAGACGTGCACCTCGCCTTCACCCGCGACGCCCGGGCGATGGACGGGCGGATCGAGGTGGCGGGCGCGAGCAACTACGGCCCGGCCCACGCCCGCGCCGCCTTCCGCACCACCGACCGCGGTCTCGACCTGACCGATCTCGACGCGGATGCGGGCGGGGTGAAGCTGGGCGGCGCCCTGTCGCTGCGCGACGGCGAGCCCTCTACCGCCGATCTCACCGTGGTCGCCGGGCCGGGCGCCTTCCTGACGGCCGGCAAGCTCAGCGGGGCGGTGCGGATCGCCGCGGCGTCGGGGGCAGGCGCGGGACGGGCGGCGATCACGCTGGATGGGCGGGGGCTCTCGCTTCCTGGCTCGACCTACACGGTGGATCGGTTGGCGCTGAACGCCGACGGCCCGATGGATCGGCTGCCTTACCGGCTGAGCGCGGCGGGACAGGCGGGCGCGCCTTTCCGCTGGGCGGGCGACGGGGTGCTGAGCCGGACCGGTGCGGGCCGCTCGCTCACGCTGGCGGGCTCGGGCGCCGTGCGCGGCGGCGACGTTCGGACGCTGGAGCCCGGAGTCGTCGCCTTCGGGCCGGACGGCTCGTCCGCGCGCCTGCGGCTGGCCCTGGCGGGTGGGCGGGCGACCATCGACGCCGAGCAGTCGGGCGCGCCCGGCCGTCGCCGTCTCAACGCGCACGTGCAGTTGAAGGACGTGGCGCTGCAGGCCTTCGCGCAGGACTATTCCGGCGCGCTCGGGGCCGACCTGACCCTGGCGGGGGAGGGACCTGGCCTCGGCGGCAAGCTGGACGTGACCCTCGCCGGCGCTCGAGCCCGTGACGCGGCCAAGGACCTGGCGCTGGACGCCCAGGCGCATGCCGAGCTCTCCGGCGCGCGCCTGCGCGGTTCGGCGGACGCCACCAACGCCCAGGGGCTGAAGGCGCACACCACCTTCGATCTCCCCGCCGAAGCCGCCGCCGACCCGTTCCGGATCGCGCTGGTGAAAACCAAGCCCGTGCTGGGCGCCTTCGCCGTCGAGGGCGAGCTGAAGCCTCTGTGGGACCTGTTCGGCGGCGGCGAGCGCACGCTGTCGGGGCGGATCAGCGCGCAGGGCGCCGTGTCGGGCACGCTGAACGAGACCCGCGTCGACGGCCGCGCCCAGCTCGCCAAGGGCGCCTTCCAGGACATCTCCACGGGGCTCGTCCTGAACGACCTGGACGTCGACGCGACGCTGCGCCCCGACGCCATCCGCGTCGGGCGGTTCTCGGGCGCGGACGGGCACGGGGGCGTGATGTCGGGGGACGGCACGGTGGGGACGGCGCGGGGCGCGGGCTCTTCGTTCCAGCTGCAGCTCAAGCGCTTCCAGCTCTTGGACAACGAGGTGGGGAAGGCGACCGCGTCCGGTGCGGTGACGGTGACGCGCGACGCCGACGGGCACGCGCGCCTGTCCGGCAAGCTCGGCGTCGACCGCGCCGACATCTCCGCCAAGACCCAGGCGACGCCCGGGGTGGTGCGGATGGACGTGGTGGAGGTGAACCGCAAGTCGGGCGGGCAGGATTCGGCGGCGATGCAGGCGCAGTCGGCCTCCAAGACCGCCTCGCTCATCGCGCTGGATGTCGGGATCACCGCGGCGCGCGGCGTCTTCGTGCGGGGCCGCGGCGTCGACGCGGAAGTGACGCTGGACGCCCACGTCGGCGGCACGGTGGCCAAGCCCGAGCTGACCGGCACGGCGCGCTTCGTGCGCGGCTCCTACGAGTTCTCCGGCAAGAAGTTCGACTTCGACGAGGCCAGCGTCGTGCGGCTGGGCTCCACGCCGGAGACCATCCGGCTCGACATCACCGCCGAGCGCGACGACCCGTCGCTGGACGCCAAGATCCGCATCCTGGGCACCGCCGCCAGGCCGGAGATCACGCTCACATCCGTGCCCGTGCTGCCTCAGGACGAGATCCTGTCGCGGGTGTTGTTCGGCGTGTCCGCCTCCCAGCTTTCGCCGTTCGAAGCGGCGCAGCTGGCCTCGGCGCTGGCCGGACTGGCGACGGGCGGCGGCTTCGACGTCCTGGGCTCGCTGCGCCAGTTCGCCGGGCTCGACCGGCTGACGCTGGGCGGAAGCGCGACGGGCGGAGCCTCAGTTTCCGGTGGCAAGTACCTGACGAACGACATCTATGTGGAGCTGACGGGCGCGGGCAACCAGCGCGGCGAGAACCAGCAGCAGCTCCTGCAGACCGGCCGCACGGGCTCGTCCGCCTCGATCGAATGGCGGGTGCGCCGCAACCTGTCGCTGGTGGGCCAGGTGTGGACGGGCGGCGATTCGCGCCTGTCGGTCCGCTTCCGCCGAACCTTCGGCGCGGCCAAGCCCGCCGACGGGCGCTAGCGCTTCAGCGCCTCCAGCGCCTCCGGGTAACGGCGCGACAAGGGCGCCTCCAGCCCGGTGTCCAGCACCAGCCGCATGTCGCCCGAGCCCGAGGGCGCGATCTCCCGCACCCGCGCCCCGTTCACCAGCCATGAGCGGTGCGTGCGCAGGAAGCCGTGGGCGCGCAGCTCCTTCTCCACGGCGGCGAGCGTCGTGCGCATCAGCGGCTTGCGGCCGTCGGCAAGGTGGAACTCGACATAGTTGCCTGCCGAGGTCGCTGCGGCGATCTCCACGACCTCCGGCCGGATCACACGCGCGCCGTCGCGGATGTCGAAGCGGGCGGCAGGCCGCCCGGGCGCGTCCGGGACCGGCGTCGGCGCCGGCGGGCGAGCGAGGGCGCGGGCGAAGGCGAACACCGACGCCATCAGGCCGTAGCTCAGCGCATCCTTGCGCAGCTCGTAGACCCACTCGCCCAGACCGCCGAAGCGATAGGTCCAGCCGGCGACGGCTGCATAGACCGCAACGCGCAGCGCCACGAACCCGCCGACGTGCAGCAGCGAGTAGAGCACCGCCGCGATAGCGTGGACGGCGAGGAAGCGCGCCCAGCCGCCCGTCGCGGGCGAGCGGGCCATCACCATGGCGCGAGCGGTGAAGGGCAGCAGCAACACGGTCACGAGGCCGCTGGAATACTCCCAGGTCGCGGCCTCCCAGGGCCGGATGCGCGGGCGGTCGTGCAGCTCGCTGAAGACGTTGACGGTGCAGATGGCGAGCGCGACGCCCACGCCCACGCCGAACGCCCAGAGCGGTACGCCGCTCGTCACGCGACGCCAGCCGCTCGTCCCGGCGGCCGCCGGGCCGTCCCCGCCCACGGCCCGCCCGTCACCGGCCGCTGGCGGCGCCCCTGAGGCTGCGCGATCGGAAGGGACGGTCATCGAGAGGAGCGGAACCCATGACAGGGGCGGGAACGACAGCGGCGGAGCTGGAGCGGGACGCCCGCCGGCTCGACCTCGACTGGGTGCGGATCGGGGCCTTCGGGCTGCTCATCCTCTACCACGTCGGCATGTTCTACGTGTCGTGGGACTGGCACGTGAAGAGCCCGCGCGTGCAGACGTGGCTGGAGCCGGTGATGGTGGCGACGCACCCCTGGCGCCTCCCGCTGCTGTTCCTGGTTTCGGGCGCCGCGACCCGGTTCATGTTCGACGGCTTCGGCGCCACGCGGCGGGGCGCGGCGAGGCTGGCGGGGCTGCGCACCTGGCGGCTCCTGCCTCCGATCCTGTTCGGCATGTTCGTGGTCGTGCCGCCGCAGAGCTGGCTGCAGGTGGCCGAGGCGCTGCACCGCGCCCCCGAAGCCTACGGGACCTTCTGGCCGAAGTACGCGACCTCTACAGGTCACTGGTGCGACGCCAAGGGTTGCCTGGCGACCCCGACCTGGAACCACCTGTGGTTCGTCGTCTATCTGTTCGTCTACACGCTCGACCTGTGCCTGCTGCTGGCGGTGTGGCCGAGGGCGGCGGCGGTGACGCAGCGCTGGGGGGAGCGGGCGCTGGCGGGCTGGGGCGTGGTCGTCTGGCCGGCGCTGGGCTTCATCGCCGTCCGCATGCTGCTGGCGCCCCGCTTCGACGCGACCCATGCCTTGATCGGGGACTGGACGGTCCACGGCGAGTCGCTCCTGCCCTTCGCCTTCGGCTTCCTGTTCGCCAAGTCGGACGCGGTCTGGGCCGTGTTCGTGCGCCGTCGCTGGCTGCTGTTGGGGGCGGGCGTGGCGGCCTACGCGGCGATCGCCTGGGCGACCGTCGCCTATCCGGGCGACGTCGTGCCGCCGGACGGTCTGCGGCGTCTCTTGCGCATCGCCTACGGGATCGACCAGTGGACGACGATCGGCGCGGTGCTGGGCTTCGCGCGCCTGCACCTGGCGACCCGCGACGGCCCCGTGCGCCGCTACCTGACCGAGGCGATCTTCCCGTTCTACATCGTGCACCAGACGATCATCGTCTGCGTCGCCTGGTGGCTGGCCAAGCGCAACCTGCCGCTGGGGCTGGAGGCCGCGCTGGTGATCCTGGCGACGGTAGCCGGCTGTTTCGCGACCTTCGAGATCGTCCGGCGTGTCGCCCCGCTGCGGCCGCTGTTCGGGCTGCGCTGGAAGCTCCGCACGACCCCGGTCGGGTCGCGGCCCCGTGCGCCCCGAGGTCTGGCCGCAGCGGCGGCGGTGCGGGTCGACGTCTGCTGACGAGTGCGGAGGACGCGGGCGGCCGTTCAGCCCGCCAGCAGCGGCGTGAGGGCTTCACGGGCGGCGGGGCCGATCGTGGAGTCCTTCAGCGCCATCGCCACGTTGGCGCGCAACCAGCCTACCTTGTCGCCGCAGTCGTAGGTGGTCCCTTCGTATTCCAGCGCGTGGAAGGGCTGGGTCGCCATCAGCCGCGCCATGGCGTCGGTGAGCTGGATCTCGCCGCCGGCGCCCCGCTCCTTCTCCGCCAGCGCCGCGAAGATCTCGGGGTTCAGCACATAGCGGCCGGAGATGAAGAGGTTGGAGGGCTCGGTCCCCTTGGCCGGCTTCTCGACCATGCCTGTCATCTTGCGCAGTCGGCCCTCGCCGCCCTCCAGCGCGACGATGCCGTACTGGTGCGCCATGCCGGGCGGGCAGGGCTCGACGACGATGATGTTGGAGCCCTGCGTCTGCTCGTAGGCCGCCAGCATCTGGGCGGTGGTTCCGGGCGTGGCGTCCATGATCATGTCGGGCAGCAGGACGGCGAAGGGTTCGTCGCCGATGATGTCGCGGGCGCACCAGACGGCGTGGCCCAGGCCGTGCGGGGCCATCTGGCGCACGTAGCTGATCTGGCCCTCCTTCGGCAGCTGCGCGCGCAGCTGCTCCAGCGCCGCCGTCTTGCCCTTGGCTTCGAGCACCGCCTCAAGCTCGACGTGGTGGTCGAAGTAGTCCTCCATCGCCGTCTTGCCGCGTCCGGTGACGAGGACAACGTGCTCGATGCCCGCCGCGAACGCCTCGGCCACCACCCAGTCGATCAGGGGGCGGTCGACGACCGTCAGCATCTCCTTGGCCACCGTCTTGGCGGCCGGCAGCATGCGGGTGCCGAGCCCGGCGACGGGCAGGACGGCCTTGCGGACGCGCTTCATGGAACTCTCCAATCCGGACGGTCATCCCGGCCGCAGCGGAGCGGAGAGCCGGGACCCAGGGGGATCGGGCGCGCCCGTGGGTCCCGGGTCCCGGACCGGCTGCGCCGTCCGGGATGACATGAAGGGTGTGGCTCTCGGGGCGGCACTAGCAGCGCTTCGTCACTCGACGGTGACCGACTTGGCCAGGTTGCGGGGCTGATCGACGTCGGTGCCCTTCTGCACGGCCACATGGTACGCCAGAAGCTGCAGCGGCACGGCGTAGACCAGGGGCGCGACCAGGGGGTCGCAGTCAGGCGTCAGGATGGTGCGGGTGGCGGCGTGGGCGCTCTTGGCCCCCTCCGCGTCCGTGATCAGGATGATCGGCGAGCCGCCCCGGGCCGCGACCTCCTGCAGGTTGGAGAGCGTCTTCTCCAAGAGTTCGCCCGAAGGGGCGACGACCACCACCGGCATGTGCTCATCCACGAGCGCGATCGGGCCGTGCTTCAGCTCTCCCGCGGCATAACCTTCCGCGTGGATATAGCTCAATTCCTTGAGTTTCAGCGCTCCCTCCAGAGCCAGCGGATAAAGCGGGCCTCGGCCGAGGTAGAGCACGTCGCGGGCGCGCGCGAGGTCGGGCGCGAGCGCCAGCACCTCGTCCTCGTGCTGCAGCGCCTGGGCGACCAGCCGCGGCGTCTCGAGCAGCAGCGCCACCAGCCGCGCCTCCTCCGCGGCGTCGATCGCGCCGCGTTGGAAGGCGGCGGACACCGCCAGCGCGGTCAGCGCCGCGAGCTGGGCGGTGAAGGCCTTGGTCGACGCCACGCCGATCTCCGGCCCCGCGTGCGTCGGCCAAAGGGTGTCGGCCTCCCGCGCCATGGACGAGTGGTGGGCGTTGACGATGGCGGCGGTGGCGAGCCCCTTGGCCTTGCACCAGCGCAGCGCCGCCAGCGTGTCGGCGGTCTCGCCGGATTGGCTGATCGCCAGCGCCAGAGTCCCGGCGGCGACCGCGGGTTCGCGGTAGCGGAACTCCGAGGCGATCTCGACGTCGACGGGCAGTCCGGCCAGGCGCTCGAACAGGTATTTCGCCGTCAACCCTGCGAGGTAGGCGGTGCCGCAGGCCACGATCTGCAGCCGCGGGACCGCCTTGAAATCCACTCCGGGCGCCATGGCGCGGCCGCTCACCGGATCGACATAGGCCGAGAGCGTGTGCTGGATCGCGTCCGGCTGCTCATGGATCTCGCGCTCCATGAAGTGGCGGTAGTTGCCCTTCTCCAGCAGCGCGGCGGAGGCGGCGACGGTCTTGACCGCCCGGGTCACGGCCGAGCCCTCGGCGTCGAAGATCCGGACCCCCGCGTGGTCGAGCACGGCGTGGTCGCCGTCCTCCAGGTAGGTGACGCGGTCGGTGTAGGGAGCCACGGCCAGGGGGTCGGAGCCGATGAACATCTCGCCCTTGCCGTGGCCGATCACCAGCGGCGGTCCGAGCCGGGCGCCCAGCATCACCGCGCCGTCCCCGTCCTGCACCAGCGCCGCGAGGGCGTAGGCGCCGCGGAGCCGGCCGAGCGCGGCCTTGAAGGCCTCGTGCGCACTGCGGCCGCTTTCCACCTCCGCGTCGATCAGCTGCGCCACGACCTCGGTGTCGGTCTGGCTGGAGAAGATGCGCCCCTGCGCCTCAAGTTCGGCCTTCAGCTCCGCGAAGTTCTCAATGATGCCGTTGTGGACCAGCGCTACGCGGCCCACCACGTGGGGATGGGCGTTGGCCTCGGTCGGGCCGCCGTGCGTGGCCCAGCGCGTGTGGCCGACTCCGACATCGCCCGCCAGCGGGTGCTCGGCCAGGAGCGCCTCGAGGTTCTTCAGTTTGCCGGGTGCGCGCCGACGCTCGATCCCGCCGCCATGCAGCACCGCCACGCCGGCCGAATCATAACCCCGGTACTCCAGTCGGCGCAGGCTCTCGACCATGCGGGGCGCGGCCGGCGAACGGCCCATGATGGCGATGATGCCGCACATGCGGAAAGGCGACTCCTGACGGCCCGAAGGCGGCTATCCCATAGCAGGCGGGGCGGCGCGCGCGAGCGACTTCCGGTTTCGCTTCGTTTCGGGGGCCGCCGCGGCGGGCGAGGGCGCTCGCCTTGACCCGTCCGGCCCCGGCCGTTAGAGCACCCTTCGTCCCACGCGGAGAGCCGACGCTCTTCCGCGGCCGTTCACGCATCACTGGCGCATGTCCCTGTCCGGTCCTCCGCACCGCGATCCGTTGCGATCGCTCGAGGCCCGGGCGGACGCCCTGGAGAAGCGCACGGTGAGGCCTTCCTCCGAGTCGGGGGCCGAGCACGGACGCGCGGCCGACCAGGCCTACAAGATCATCGCCGAGCTCTTCGGCGGCGTTCTGGTCGGGCTGGCGCTGGGCTTCGGGGTGGATCGGCTGACGGGGCGCACGGCGCCCTGGGGGCTGATCGGCGGCGTGCTCCTGGGCTTCGCCGTATCGATCTGGATGGCGAAGCGCACGGCCGACCGGCTGAGCGCGCAACACGCCGCCGAAAACACGGCGCCCGCTCCGGCGGTCACGCGCACTGAAGACGAAGACGAGGGTTGAGGACTAAAGAATGGCCGCCGGACCGATCGAACAGTTCGAGATCCACAAGATCGTGAACCTGGGCGACGTGACCCTGCCGCTGCTCGGCACGGTCAACCTCGCCATCACCAACTCCACCGTCGCCATGACGCTCGCCTTCGGCCTCGTCGTGCTGGCCATGAGCATCGTCACCGCCCGCGCGCAGGTGGTGCCGGGCCGAACGCAGATGGCCGGCGAGATGGTGTTCGGCATGGTCGACGACCTGGTCGACAACCTGATCGGGCACGAGGGCCGCGCCTTCTTCCCGTTCGTGTTCACGCTGTTCACCTTCATCCTGGCGATGAACCTGCTGGGCCTGTTCCTGATCTTCACCGCCACCTCGCAGCTGGCGGTCACCGCCACGCTGGCGATCATGACCATCCTCTTGGTCCTGATCGTGGGGTTCGCCAAGAACGGGCTCGGCTTCTTCAAGCTGTTCGTGCCGTCGGGCGTGCCGTGGCCGGTGCTGTTCCTGGTGGTGCCGATCGAGATCGTCTCCTTCCTGCTGCGTCCCTTCACCCTGGCCCTCCGCCTGTTCGGCAACATGCTGGGCGGGCACGTGGCGCTGAAGGTGTTCGCGGGCTTCATCATCGCGCTGGGCGGCATGGCCGCGGGCGGAGGGCTCGGGCTTTTCGGCATCCCGGGCGCGGTGCTCTCCATGGGCGGGGTTCTGGCGCTGACGGCGCTGGAGTTCCTCGTCGCCTTCCTTCAGGCGTTCGTGTTCACGGTGCTGACCTGCATCTACCTGAACGACGTCGTGAACCTCGGCCACGGCCACTAAGAGCCGCCACGGCCATCCCTCAACCTCCATCCGAACGAGAGACACTTCCATGGACCCGACCCACGCCGTCGAAGCGGCCCGCGCCCTGGCCACCGGCTACAAGTACATCGGCGCCGGCCTCGCCACCCTCGGCATGATCGGCGCCGGCATCGGCGTCGGCACGATCTTCGGCAACTTCCTGAATGGCGCCCTGCGCAACCCGTCTGCGGCCGGCGGCCAGATCGGCAACCTGTTCGTGGGCGCGGCGCTCGCGGAAGCCCTGGGCATCCTGGCCTTCGTGCTCGGCATCCTGATCCTCTACTCCTGATCATGCTCACGACCGCTTCTCCCGCCCCGGCCCAAAGTGCGGGCCAAATCCCCGCTCGGGAAGCGGGCGAGGCGGTCACCGGCCCCTGGGCGCCGTCCGCGGAGACCGGCGGGACCA
>CAZZZR010000015.1:0-18893 GCA_964658605.1 uncultured Caulobacter sp.
CGAGCGGCCGGTGCACATGGGCAGCTACGGCGTGGGCGTCTCCCGCCTGCTGGGCGCCATCATCGAGGCCAGCCACGACGACGCGGGCATCGTCTGGCCCGACGCGGTGGCGCCCTTCCACGTCGCCCTGATCAGCCTGCGCGTGGGCGACGCGGCCGTGGACGCCGCCTGCGAGGACGCCTACCGCCGCCTGACCTCCGCCGGCGTCGAGGTGCTGTATGACGACACGACCGAGCGCCCCGGCGGCAAGTTCGCCACCGCCGACCTGATCGGCCTGCCCTGGCAGCTCGTCGTCGGTCCCAAGGGGGTCGCGGCCGGCGAGGTCGAGCTGAAGCGCCGCGCGACCGGCGAGAAGCGTTCCCTCCCGCTGGAGCAGGCCATCGCCGAGCTGTCGCCCGTCATCGCGCAATGACCGTCAAGCAGACCGATCTCGGCCCGGCGTCGGGCTCGGCGCCCTTTTCCGCGTGGGAGCGGGGGCTGGCGCTTCGCTATCTGCGCAACCGGCGCAAGAACGGCGGCGCGGCGCTGATCTCGATCATCGCCTTCATCTCGGTGACGCTGGCCGTAGGCGTGCTCATCGTCGTGATGAGCGTGATGAACGGCTTCCGCACCGAGCTGGTCGGCAAGATCGCAGGCTTCAACGGCCACATCTACGTGCAGGGCCCCCTGATCAACTCGCCCGTGCGTGACGCGCTGGTGGCGCGGCTACGGGCCGTTCCCGGCGTGACGCTGGCCGCGCCGGTGGTCGAGGCGCCCGTGCTCGTGGGCGGTCCCAACCTGACCACGGGCGCCATCGTGCGGGGCGAGCGCGCCGCTGACCTCGCCGCCACGCCCATCGTCGCCAAGCGGCTGACGCAAGGCTCGCTCACGAGCTTCGGCCAGGGCGAGTACGGCGGCGACGCGGTGATCGTCGGCGCTCGGCTGGCCGAGCAGACCGGCGCCGCGCCCGGCGAGACGATCACCATCACCTCGCCCTCCGGCGGCGCGACGGTGCTGGGGAACACGCCGCGCCAGAAGGACTACCAGGTCGCAGCGACCTTCAGCGTGGGCATGAGCCAGTACGACGCCGCCTACGTCTACATGCCGCTGGAGCAGGCGCAGCTGTTCTTCGGCAAGGGCGACACGGTCGACCAGATCGAGGTCAACGTGGCCGACCCTGACCACCTGGACGACATCAAGGCCGCCGTGCGTCAGGCCGCCGGGCCGGGCGCCATCGTCACCGACTGGCGCGACCGCGACCACAGCTTCTTCACCGCCCTGCAGGTGGAGCGCAGCGTCATGCGGCTGATCCTGCTCCTGATCGTGGCCATAGCGGTGATCAATATCCTCAGCGGCATCATCATGCTGGTGAAGAACAAGACGCGCGACATCGCCGTGCTGCGCACGATGGGGGCGAGCCAGGGCTCGATCCTGCGCATCTTCTTCATGGCGGGGGCCGCTATCGGGGCGGCGGGCACCTTCCTGGGCCTGACGCTCGGCACGCTGTTCTGCGTCTTCATCAGCCCGATCCAGGGCTTCGTGGAGGCGGTCACCGGGGTGCAGGTGTTCAACGCCGACACCTATTTCCTCTCTCGCATCCCCGCCAAGGTGGAGTGGAGCGAGGTGGCCGTGATCACCGCCGCGTCGCTGGCCATGGCCTTCCTGGCGACGCTCCCGCCCGCCATCCGCGCCAGCCGCCTCGATCCCGTCGAGGCGCTTCGCTATGAATGAAGCCTCGAACGCCGAAGCGCCGATCCTCTCCCTGCGGGGTGTGCGCCGGACCTACACCGCCGACATCGAGCAGCCGCTCGAGGTGCTGAAGGGCGTCGACCTCGACGTCCATGCGGGCGAGGTGGTCGGGCTGATCGGACCCTCGGGCTCAGGCAAGTCGAGCCTGCTGCACGCCGCCGGCCTGTTGGAGCGGCCGACCAACGGCGAGGTTCGCTTCCAGGGCGCCGACTGCACGCCGATGAACGACCGCCAGCGCACCCACCTGCGCCTGAGCTCGATCGGCTTCGTCTACCAGTTCCACCAGCTGCTGCAGGAGCTGACGGCGCGCGACAACGTCATGCTGCCGCTGCTGATCGCAGGCCGCCCCCGCTCGCTGGCCAAGGCGCGCGCCGAGGCGCTGCTCGACCGGATGGGCCTGTCCGCCCGCCTGGAGCACCAGCCCGCGCAGCTCTCCGGCGGCGAGCAGCAGCGCGTCGCCATCGCGCGCGCATTGGCCAACGCCCCCCGCCTGATCCTGGCCGACGAGCCCACCGGCAACCTCGACCCCGAAACCTCGGGCTCGGTGTTCCAGAGCCTGTTCGACCTGGCCCGCTTGGAGCGCACGGCGGTGCTGATCGCCACCCACAACCTCCAGCTCGCCGGCTACATGGACCGGGTGTTCGCGCTGGCGGAAGGCAAGCTGGTCGCGCGCTGAGACGCGCTCTCCCGCGCCCACGCCGCGGCGCCGTGGCGCGCGGGGCATCGCGCCCGTAAGATGGGTCCTGCGGTCCCGACTCCTCGGCCGCGTGGGGAGCCCTGAAACCCGTCCATGACCGCCGCGCTCGGCCTCGTCGCCGTCGCCATCCTCGTCCTGCTCGCGGTCTCCGCGGTGTTCTCCGCCGCCGAGACCGCGCTCACCGGGGCCAGCAAGGCGCGCATGCACCAGCTGGAGCGGGAGGGCGACAAGGCCGCCGCCCGGGTCAACCTGCTCATCGACGACCAGGAGCGGATGATCGGCTCCATCCTCCTGGGCAACAACCTGCTCAACATCCTGTCCTCCGCGCTGATCACCGAGACGGTGGGGCGCGAGTTCCCGGGCGGCTGGGGCGTGGCGATCTCCACGGTGATCACCACGGCCCTGGTGCTGGTGTTCGTCGAGGTGCTGCCCAAGACGCTCGCCATCTCGCGCCCCGACGACGTGGCGCGCGCGCTCTCCACGCCCACCCTGATCGTGAAGGCGGTGTTCGGGCCGGTGATCGGCGCGATCCAGGTGGTGGTGCGGCTGACTTTGCGCCTGTTCGGCGTGCGTCTGGGATCGGACTACGACGCCGCCGTCGCGCAGGAGGAGATCCGCGGCACGGTGGAGTACCACCACTCCGAAGGCTTCGTGGAGGAGCGCGACCGGCGGATGCTGGGCGGCGTGCTCGACCTCGCCGACATGGACGTGACGCAGGTCATGGTCCACCGCAGCGCCATCACCTTCCTCGACGCCGGTCTGCCGCCCCGGACGCTGGTCGCCGAGGCGCTGGAGTCGAGCCACACCCGCATGCCGCTCTACCGCGGCGAGCCCGACAACATCGTGGGCGTGCTGCACGGCAAGGACCTGGCGCGGGCCATCGTGGCGGCGGGCGGCGACCTCGACCGGCTGGACATCGCGCAGGTGTCGCGGCCGCCCTGGTTCATCCCGGAGACCACCAACCTGAAGGACCAGCTCGACGCCTTCCTGACCACGCGCAACCACTTCGCCCTGATCGTGGACGAGTACGGCGCCCTGCAGGGCCTGGTGACGCTGGAGGACATCCTCGAGGAGATCGTGGGCGAGATCGAGGACGAGCACGACCTGCAGATCGAAGGCCTGCGGCGGCGCCCGGACGGCGCGGTGGAGGTGGAGGGCGCCGTCACCATCCGCGACCTCAACCGCGCGCTCGACTGGTCCTTGCCCGACGACGAATGGGTGACGGTGGCCGGGCTCGTCATCCACGAGGCGCAGACGATTCCCGAGCCCGGCCAGACCTTCGTTTTCCACGGACGGCGTTTCCAGGTGCTCCGGCGCGAGCGCAACCAGATCACTTCGCTGCTCATAAGCCCCCTGGCCGAGGCGGCTTGACGCATTCCGCCCGCCCGGGGCGACCGCTACGACCGTGGCGATGAGGATGCGAAGGATCAGGTGGACGGCCGCAGCGGCCCTGGCGCTCGCCGTGTCGCTGGCCGGCGTGGCCCAGGCGCAGGCCCTGACCCTGCGCGACGGCGATCGCGTGCTGACCCTCGAACCGCCCGACCTTCGCGCCCTGCCGCAGGAGACGCTCACCGTGGCCGACCACGGGGTCTCGCGCACCTTCACCGGCGCCCAGCTCGGCGCCGTGCTCGACAAGCTGGGTGCCCCCCACGGCGACCAGCTGAAGGGCGAGGCGCTGGGCTACGTCATCGTGGCCACCGCGTCGGACGGCTACAAGGTGGCGCTCTCGCTCAGCGAGATCGACCCGTCGCTGGGCGACCGCCACGTGATCGTGGCCGACAGCGAGGGCGGCAAGCCGCTCGACGCCAGCGAGGGCCCGTACCGGCTGGTGGTGAAGGACAGCAACCGCATGGCCCGCTCGGCCAAGAACCTCGTCCAGCTTGAACTGAAGCGCTGAGCGCGCTCGGTCGCGTCACGCCGGATCGTGGCTGCCGCCCGTCGCCCCCGCCTCTCCGGGCGCGTGGGCGCTGAGGGCAAGGGCGTGGACGCCGTCGGGGGCCATCTCCTGCGCCAGCGCCGTGTAGATGCGCCGCTGGCGGTCGACGCGCCCCAGTCCTTCGAACGCCCTGGCCACGATGGTGACGGAGAAGTGCGTCTCGCCCCCCGGGCGGGCGCCGGCGTGGCCGGCGTGCTTGGCGCTGTCGTCCACCACCTCCAACCGCTCCGGATCGAAGGCGGCCTGCAGCTTGTCGCGAATGATCTCGCGGACGGGCGGACTGCCGGACATGAAACGTCTCCGTCAATGCTTGAACGCAGCTTTCTGCGACACATACTCCCGCGATGGCGAGGGCGTTCCAATACCGGCCGAAGTTCGTGGACATCCGCGTCCGGCCGCCCAAGGTCGGGGAGGAGGAGGCTGGCGAGGCCGACGTCCACACCCTGAAGCCGGGCGAACGCCGCTGCGAGCATCCCGGCTGCCTGTCGGTGGCCACCGCCCGGGCCCCCAAGTCACGCACGGCGACGAACGAATTCTACCATTTCTGCCAGCCGCATGCGGCCGAGTACAACAAGAGCTGGAACTTCTTCGCCGGCATGAGCGACGCCGAGCAGGCCGCCTATCGCGAGGACGCCGCCACCGGCCACCGCCCGACCTGGACGTTCAAGGCCAGCCGCATGAGCCGCGAGGCCGCCGCCTTCGCCGCCAAGTTCGGCTCGGGCGCGGCGGGCAAGGGGGCGGGCGCCTACGCGGACGCGTTCGGCATGTTCGGCGGCGCGACGGGGCCGCGGACCGCGGCGCCCCGCGCCCGC
Organism: uncultured Caulobacter sp.; assembly: GCA_964658605.1. Lineage (GTDB taxonomy): Bacteria > Pseudomonadota > Alphaproteobacteria > Caulobacterales > Caulobacteraceae > JASLDZ01. Next base: position 5,174 of record CAZZZR010000015.1, read on the forward strand.
ACGCTCGGCCGCATCGAGAGCCGCGCGCTCGCCGAACTCGACCTCGAGATGGATGCGGACCGCGCCACGATCCGCGCCCGCTACCTCGACCTCGTCAAACGCTTCCACCCCGACTCCAACGGCGGCGATCGCTCCACCGAGACCAAGCTTCAGCGCGTGATCCGCGCCTACAAGACGCTGCAGGCGGCGAAGCTGGCGTGAGCCGCCCGCTCGGCCGCGGCGTCAGGAGCCCGCCGGCGCCTTCACCACCACGCCGCCCTTGATGACGCCGGCCACGCGCTTCAGCACGCTCACGTCGGTCGTGGGGTCGCCCTCCACCGCGATCAGGTCGCCGAAGTGGCCGGGGCTGAGCGCGCCCACGTCGGCGCTGCGCTCCAGCAAGGCCGCGGAGACGGTCGTAGCGGCCTGGATCGCCTGCATCGGAGTCATGCCGTACTGGACCATGATCGCGAACTGGCGCGCGCCCAGACCGTAGGGGTAGACGCCCGCGTCGGTGCCGAAGCTCAGCTTCACGCCCGCCCTGACCGCCTTCCTGAAGCCGTCGCGCTGCGCCTGGGTGGTGTCGCGGTTCTTGCGCAGGTACTCGGCCGGCCAACCCTCCTTGACGCCGGCGTCGTTGATCCAGTCGCCGTCGTAGACGTCCATGTCGAGCCAGACGCCCCGCGCCTTGGCCAGCGCGATGCCCTCGTCATCGATCAGCGAGGCGTGCTCGATGGAGCGGACCCCTGCGCGGATCGCCGCCTTGATCCCCGCGGCGCCGTGGGCGTGGGCGATGCAGTAGGAGCCGTGCGCCTTCGCCTCATCGCAGGCGGCGCGCATCTCGTCCTCGCTCAGTTCGAGCTGGCCGGGCTCGCTGCCGACCGCCAGGACCGCGCCAGTGGCGATCAGCTTGATGAACTGCGCCCCGTGCTGGAACAGGTAGCGGACGCGGTCGCGTGCTTCGGTCGGGTCGCGCACCTCGCCCAGGCGGAAGTCGGAAGGGATGACGACGTCGGGCGAGAACCCCGTCACCGCGCCGCCCCCGCCCGGAACGGTGATGTAGGCGCCGGCCACCGTCATGCGCGGACCCTCGACCTCGCCGGCGTCGATCGCGTCGCGCAGGGCCACGTCGGAAAGGCCGCGGTAGACGCCGACGTCGCGCACGGTGGTGAAGCCCGAGAGCAGCTCCGTGCGCGCCGCCTCCGCGCCCTTCAGGATGGTCTCGGCCGCCGAGTGCTTGAGCGGTTCGGCCGGGTCGTTGGTCTCGCCGTAGCCGTCGGCGAGGTGGGTGTGCATGTCGAGGAGACCGGGGAGCACCGTGTAGCGGGACCAGTCCACCACCTGCGCGCCCGCGGGCGGCGGGCTCCAAGGCCCGGTGGAGACCACGCGTCCGTCCTTGACGTCGATCCGCTGCTCGGCGAGCACGCGGCCGGCCTCGGTGTCGACGAGGCGGCCCGCATGGATGATGACGGTCTGCGCCGATGCGCTCCCCGCCAGCCACAGAGCCGCAATCACCCCCGCCGCCGTCCGCATCGCGCCCTCCTGTCCCCGGACGCGAAGCCTAGCCGACGCGCCGGCGTGGCGGGAAGACGGGTTAGGCCGCCACTCCGCCCATGCGGGCCACGTTGCAGCGGCTCCACAGCTGGTCCATGGCGCGGACGAGGTGGTCCATCATGCCGTCGTCGTGGAAGGGGGTGGGGGTGAAGCGCAGGCGCTCGGTTCCCTTGGGCACGGTGGGGTAGTTGATCGGCTGCACGTAGACGCCGAAGTCCTCCAGCAGCATGTCGCTGACCATCTTGCAGTGGACGGCGTCGCCCACGAACACCGGTACGATGTGGCTGACGGAGCTCTCCATCACCGGGATGCCGGCCGCCTTGAAGCGGGCCTTCAGCGCCGCCGCCCGCTCCTGGTGGCGCTCGCGCATCTCGGGGTGGACCTTCAGCCACTTGATCGAGGCCGCCGCCCCCGCCGCCAGCGCGGGCGGCAGGCTCGTGGTGAAGATGAAGCCCGAGGCGTAAGAGCGGATCGCGTCGCAGATCACCGCGTCCGCCGCGATGTAGCCGCCCATGACGCCGAACGCCTTGCCGAGCGTGCCCTCGACGATGTCGATGTCGGCCATCACGCCGTCGCGCTCGGCCACGCCTGCCCCGCGCGCGCCGTACATGCCGACCGCATGCACCTCGTCCAGATAGGTCAGGGCACCGTACTTGCGGGCCAGGGCGATCGTGCCCGCGATGTCGGCGATGTCGCCGTCCATCGAGTAGACGCTCTCGAAGGCGACCAGCTTGGGCGCGTTGGCCGGGGCGGCGGCCAGCAGCTGCTCCAAGTGGGCGAGATCGTTGTGGCGGAACACGTGGCGCGAGCCGCCGCCGTTGCGGATGCCCGCGATCATCGAGGCGTGGTTCAGCGCGTCCGAGAACACCACCAGTCCCGGCAGGATCTTGTAGAGCGTCGACAGCGCCGCCTCGTTGGCCACGTAGCCGGAGGTGAACAGCAGGGCGCCCGTCTTGCCGTGCAGGTCGGCGAGCTCGCGCTCCAGCTCGACGTGCCAGTGGGTGGTGCCGGAGATGTTGCGCGTGCCGCCCGAGCCCGTGCCCGCACGCTCGATCGCGTCCTGCATCGCTTCGACCACGATCGGGTTCTGGCCCTGGCCGAGGTAGTCGTTGGAGCACCAGACGGTGACCTCCCGCTCCGCGCCGTCCTCCCGCGTCCAGGTGGCGCGGGGGAAGGCGCCGCGATGGCGCCGCAGGTCGGCGAAGACCCGGTAGCGCCCCTCGTCCTTCACCCGCCCGACGGCGGACGCGAACGCGGCGCGGTAGTGATCGACGTTCATGGACCGCGTTTTACACCGGCGGCGCGGAACGTAAACGGGGCGGCGTCAAGCTGAGAATCGTTCTCACGCAACGTCTTGCAGCTTCCCCCGCAGCGCCTGCACGGCGACCGAGAAGTCCTTGCCGCCCAGCCCCAGATTGGCGAGGAAGGCGTAGGTCGCCTCGGCTTGCGCGCCCATCGGCGTGGAAGCCCCGGACTTCGCAGCCGCCTCCTGCGCCAGCTTCAGGTCCTTCAGCATCAGCGCGGTGAGGAAGCCGCCCTCGTAGCCGCGGTCGCTGGGGGTCTGCGGGCCGACGCCGGGCCAGGGGGAGTAGCTGGTCAGCGACCAGCACTGGCCGGAGGACTGCGACGCGATGTCGTAGAACTTCTGTGCGTCCAGCCCAAGCTTCTCCGCCAGGGCGAACCCCTCGCATACGGCCAGCATCGACACGCCGAGCACCATGTTGTTGCAGATCTTGGCCGCCTGTCCCGCCCCGGCCGCGCCGGCATGGATGACGGCCTTGGCCATCGGCTCCAGCACCGCCTTGACCTGCTCGAACTCGGCCTCCTCGCAACCGACCATGAAGACGAGCTGGCCCGCGTCCGCCCCCGCGGTTCCCCCGGAGACCGGCGCGTCGGCGAAGGTGAAGCCGGCCTCCTCGGCCTGCGCGGCGACGGCGCGGGCGCTCTCGACGTCGATGGTCGAGCAGTCGATCAGGAGCGCGCCGGGAGCGGCGTTGGGCAGCACCTCGGCGGCGAACACTTGGCGCACATGGGTCCCGGCGGGGAGCATGGTGATGACCACCTCCGCGCCCTTCACCGCCTCGGCCGCCGATCCCGCCTCCGCGCACCCCGCCTCCACCGCCTTGGCCAGGGCTGCCTGCGAGAGGTCGAAGGCGGCGACGGCGTGCCCTGCCTTCACCAGGTTCTTCGCCATGCCCGAGCCCATGGCCCCGAGCCCGATGAATGCGATGCGCGCCATTGCGCGTCCCTCCCGTTTGCAGGAGGGACGCTCTAGCCCAAGCGCCGGCCCCTGTCGCCGCTCACCGGGGCTTCCGGAAGCGGTAGGCGAAGCGGTCGGTCTTGCCCCGGATCGAGGGATCGAAGACGAGGGCGGTGTGCGGGTCGGCCGGGTTGGCCAACACCTTGGACTCTCCGTCGAACATGAACCCCGCCGCCAGCAGCTCGGCCTTGACCGTGGCCGGGTCGATGCGGTGCAGGTCGTCGGTGTTCTTGAGCCCGGAGCCCGCGGGCGCCGCATGGTCCACGATCACGAACACGCCGCCCGGCTTCAGCAGGGTGAAGGCGGCCTTGAGGAAGTCGGGGACGCTTGCGCCCTTCAGGAAGGGGTCGTGCAGGTCGTGGTAGTTCTCGAACGTCCAGATCACGTCGAGCACGCCTGCGAACTGCGGCGGCGGCTGCGAGGCGAGGGGGTCGCTGATCGCCTCGACGTTGCCCAGGCCCGGCTCGGCGGCCATGGCCTTGGCCTTGCCCAGGGGGTCGCCCTTGAAGTCGGTGATCTCGGCGGGGACGTAGGCGTAGACGTGTCCCTTCGGTCCCACGACGTGGGAGAAGATGCGGCTCCAGTAGCCGCCGCCCGGCCACAGGTCCATCACGTGGTCGCCCGGCTTGATCCCGGCGAAGGCGATCAGCTCGACGGGCTTTCGGTCGGCGTCCTTGGCCCGGTCGTCCGCGGGACGCGAGGCGTCGGCCACGGCCGCGGCGGGCGATTCCTGGGCATGGGCGGCAAGGGGCGCGGCGGCGCAGGCGAGCGACAAGGCGAAAGCGAAGGCGGACAGGCGGCGCATGACAGGATCCTCCCGATTTGGGGCGGAGCTTAGCAGCGGGAAGATGTCACGATAGCGGCGTCCACTCCTCGTCCGCCGGCAGGGGGGCGAACAGCCGGTCGAGCTCGGCGACGGCGACGCCGGCCAAGGTGTCGGGCGACCACTTGGGCGCGTTGTCCTTGTCCAGGATCACCGCGCGAACGCCCTCCTGAAAGTCGTGTGTGTGGACGACGCGGGAGCCGAGCCGGAACTCCATCGCCATGTTGTCGGCGAAGTTGGAGAGGGTCGCGCCGGTACGGAGCTGGCGTAGCGCGACCTTCAGCGTCTGCGGCGACTTCTGCGCGATCACGTGGCCCTGCGCGCGCGCCCACTCGCTGTCGTCGGCGGCGAGCGCGTCCGCGATGGCCTCCACCGTGGCGCCCGCGAACAGCCGGTCGAGATGCTCGCGCTCGGGGCCGAGCGGCGCCCCCCCCGCGTCGCCCTCGAACTCGGTCAGCACGGTCTCGATCTCGTGCGGTCGGGCGACGACCGCGGCCTTTAGCGCCTCGACCTGATCCGACCGCACGAAGGCGTTGGCGATCCCCAGCGCCAGGCAGTCGGCCGCCTTGATGCGCGCGCCGGTGAGCGCCAGCCAGACCCCCGTCTCGCCCGGCAGCCGCGGCAGGAACCAGCCGCCGCCCACGTCGGGGAAGAGGCCGATGCCGGTCTCGGGCATGGCGAAGGTCGTCCGCTCCGTCGCCATGCGCCAGCGGCAGGGCAGGGACAGCCCGACGCCTCCGCCCATGACGATCCCGTCCATGATCGCCACCACCGGCTTGGGGTAGGTGAACAGGAGGTGGTTCAGCCGGTACTCGGTGCGGAAGAAGTCTCGCGCCGCGGCGCCGTCGCCCTGCCCGCTCTCCTGCAGCATGCGGATGTCGCCGCCTGCGCAGAACCCTCGCTCGCCCGCGTGGTCCAGGATCACGGCGGCCACGGCCGGATCGTCCCGCCAGCGGAGCAGCGCGTCGATCATCGCGGCGCACATCTGGGTCGTCAGCGCGTGCAGCGCCTTGGGGCGGTTGAGCGTGATGCGGCCGACGGCCCCGTCCAGGCGGAGAAGGACGTCGTCGGTCATGCGTGCACCCCCAGGGCGTCATAGATGTCCAGTCGGACGTTGCGGGCGGCTTCGAGCAGCCGCTTGTCTCGCGAGGCGACCAAGGCTCGTCTTCTGAGCGCGACGTCCAGATAGAGCCCATCGTAGATACTCAGCGCGTGCGTTCGCGCGAGCGTAGACGCGCTTTGTAAGCGCGCTTCGCCGAAGTGATCTTCGAATGTGATCGTAAGACCCTCGATAAGACTGAGCGATGCGGCCGTCTCAGCTTCAGTCGCCCGGTCACGCCGCTCCGCCTTCAACAAGCCGCTGAGGATCTCGAGTGAGAAATGGCGGGGCGCGACGAACTTCAGTTCGCCGGCGCGTTGAAGCAATGCGTCTCCGGCTTCCGTGGCTTGGCTGGGCACTACCCACGACAACGCGACGGACGCGTCCAGCACCCATTCGGGCGTCATCGGGCGTCGCGGTCTTCGCGCACCCAAGCAACGACGTCGACCGGTTCCAGCGGCTGGCCTCGCGATGCGGTGCGCTCGCGAATGGTTTTGGCTTCAGCAAGCAGGTCCCGCTTCGCGGCGGCGGCCGGAGCCTTGATGGCCACGATTTTGGCGACGGGCCGCCCGTGACGCGTAATCACGACTTCCTCACCGCCTCGCTCAAGCGCTTCGACCAAGCCCGAGAGATGCGTCTTGGCTTCCAGAACTCCGACCTGGGGCACGGCGCTCTCCTGACTATACTATAGTCAGAATAGTCGTTTGACCGAGCTTAGGCAAGCTACTGCCGCAGCATCTCCCGGCTCGCCACCACGCGCATGACCTCGTTGGCGCCCTCCAGGATCTGGTGCACGCGCAGGTCCCGGACGATCCGCTCCAGGGGGTAGTCCTTCAGGTAGCCGTAGCCGCCGTGCACCTGCAGCGCCTCGTTGGCGACGTGGAAGCCGGCGTCGGTGGCGAAGCGCTTGGCCATGGCGCAGAGCTTGGTGGCGTCGGGCGCCTTCCTGTCGAGCGCGTCGGCGGCGTTGCGGACCATCAGCCGCGCGGCCTCCAGTTCGGTCGCCATGTCGGCGAGCTTGAAGGCGACGCCCTGCTGGTCCGCCAGGGCTTTTCCGAACTGCTTGCGCGTCCTGGCATACTCAACCGCCGTGTCCAGGGCGAGGCCCGCGCCTCCGAGGCTGCAGGCGGCGATGTTCAGCCGCCCCCCGTCCAGCCCCATCATGGCGTAGCGGAAGCCGTCGCCCTCCTTGCCGATGAGGTTCTCGGCGGGGATGCGCAGGTCGTCGAACATCACCTGGGCGGTGGGCTGGCTGTTCCAGCCCATCTTCCTCTCGTTGGCCCCGAAGGAGAGACCCGGCCAGCCCTTCTCGATCACGAAGGCGCTGATGCCCTTCGGCCCGTCGGCGCCCGTACGCGCCATGGCGACGTAGATGTCCGACACGCCGCCGCCCGAGATGAAGGCCTTGGACCCATTCAGCACGTAGTGGTCGCCGTCGCGGCGCGCGGTGGAGCGCATGGCGGCCGCGTCCGAGCCCGAGCCCGGCTCGGTGAGGCAGTAGCTCGCGATCAGCTCCATGGAGGTGAGCCTCGGCAGATACTTCTGACGGAGCACGTCGGAGCCGAAGCGGTCGATCATCCAGCTCGCCATGTTGTGGATCGAGATGAAGGCGGCGGTTGAGACGTCGCCCCGGCTCAGCGCCTCGAACACGATCGCCGCGTCCAGCCGGCTGAGCCCCGAGCCGCCCACGTCCTCCGACACGTAGAGGCCGGCGAAGCCCAGCTCGGCCGCCTTCTTGATCACGTCGACGGGGAAGTGCTTCTCCTCGTCCCACCGCGCGCTGTGCGGGGCGAGTTCGGCCGCGGCGAAGGCCTGTGCGGCGTCCTGGATCGCGCGCTGGTCGTCGTTGAGGGAGAAATCCATCGCGTCGCCTCGCTCCGGGGGAAAGGTCCGCCTCTTCCGGGCGGGGCCACGGCGTGGAACTGCGGCCGGGCGCATACGCTGTCAACCGCATGACCGACCTTCCCGTCGAACGCTCGATCTCCGGCCGGGCGCTGGCCATGGGCGGCTACGCGCTGGTGGCGGCGAGCCTTTTCACCGTGTGGATCACGGGTCTCGCGGCCTTCGTGGTGGCGTTCCTGCACCGTAAACACCCGGACCCGGTTGCGCGGTCGCACTTCCGCTTCCAGCTCCTGGTCGCCGACCTCGCCGGCCTGGCGGTGGGGATTGGGGCGGCGCTGGCGGTGAGCGGCGCGATCTTCATCATTGGCCCCTACGTCGACGGCGACAGCCCGACAGCGGGCGACGTCGGCGGCGGGGTGAGCCTTGCGATCACGGGCGTCGTGCTGTTCGCGCTGTCCTTCGTCGGCACGCTTTGGGGCACGGCGTTCGGCGCGCTGCGGCTGGCGCAAGGGCGCTCGGTGAAGCTGTTCCGCCGGCGGCGGGCGCGCATTCCGACCTAGCGCGTCTCCGAAGGATGACGCCGTCCCGGCAGGCGGCTATCCATGACCGATGTCCCGCGCCCCGCTCGCCGCCTATCCCGCCAACCGCCCGAGGCGCCTGCGCCGGGCGCCCTGGATCCGCGACCTCGTGCGCGAGACCGTGCTCACCCCGCATGACCTGATCTGGTCGCTGGTGGTCCACGGCGGAACAGAGCCCGAGATCGCGGTCCCGTCCATGCCCGGCGCCCCTCGCATGTCGTTGGCCCGCGTCGCCGACGCCGCGCGGGAAGCCCGGGCGCTGGGCATCCCCGCCATCGCGGTCTTCCCCTTCATCGACGGGGAGCTGAAGGACGCGCGGGGCTCGAACGCGTCAGACCCCAACGGCCTCATCTGTCGCGCCATCAAGGCGATGAAGGACGCCGCACCAGAGGTCGGGATCATGTGCGACGTGGCGCTCGACCCCTTCACCGACCACGGCCACGACGGCCTGATCGAGGACGGCCGCATCCTCAACGACCCCACCATCGAGCGGCTGGTCGAGCAGGGGATCGTGCAGGCCAAGGCGGGCGCCGACATCCTGGCCCCATCCGACATGATGGACGGTCGCGTCGGCGCGCTGCGGGCCGCGCTGGAGGGCGAGGGCCTGCAGGACGTCTCGATCATGGCCTACGCCGCCAAGTACGCGAGCGCCTTCTACGGCCCGTACCGCGACGCCATCGGCTCGGCGACCGTCCTGACCGGCGACAAGAAGACCTACCAGATGGACCCCGGCAACACCGAAGAGGCGCTGCGGGAAGTGGCGCTCGACATCGCCGAGGGCGCCGACATGGTGATGGTCAAGCCGGGGATGCCGTATCTCGACATCGTGCGCCGGGTGGTGGAGGCGTTCAGCCTGCCCACCTTCGCCTACCAGGTCAGCGGCGAGTACGCGATGCTGATGGCGGCCGCGAAGAACGGCTGGCTGGCCGAGGACCGGGCGATCCTGGAAAGCCTGCAAAGCTTCAAGCGCGCCGGCTGCGCGGGCGTCATCACCTACTTCGCGCCCCGCGCCGCGAAGATGCTGGGAGCTTGAGCCATGACCGTCGAACTCACCGCGCTTGCCTGGACGGTCGTGCTGGCCATCGTGCAGATCTTCCTGCCGGTGGCCTTGCGCAACCGCGAGGTCGGGCTCGCGAAGAACATGGGTCCGCGCGACGATCCGGGCCCGCCGCCCGGCAAGATCACCGGCCGGCTGCAGCGGGCGCAGGCCAACCTCTACGAGACGTTGCCGCTGTTCGCGATCGTGGTGCTGATCGCGCACGTGGCGAACAAGCACTCCTACATGACGGCCAACGCCTCCTTCATCTACCTGGTCTCCCGTATCCTCTACGTGCCCGCCTACGCCTTCGCGTGGACGGGGGTGCGGTCGCTCCTGTTCGGCGCGGGGCTGGCGGCGATCGTCATCGATCTGATCGTGGTGCTGAAGCCCTGAGGACGGCGTGACGCCCGGCGCGCGCCTGGCCGCCGCCGCCGAGGTGCTGGACGCGGTCGCACGAGAGCGGGCCTCGGCGGAGGACGTGCTGCGCGCCTGGGGCCGGGCCCACCGCTTCGCCGGCTCCAGGGACCGGCGCGAGATCGGCGCGCGCGTGTTCGCCATCCTGCGCGCGCGCGAACGCCTCGCCTGGCGCATGGGCGACGCGTCCGGCCGGGCGCTGGTGCTGGGGGCCCTCGCCGAAGAGGGGCTGGACGCGGCCGCGATCGACGCGCTGTTCACGGGCGAGGGCCACGCGCCCCAGCCTCTGGCGCCCGAGGAGCGCGCCGCGATGGAGCGCCATCCCGGCGAGCCGCCGCCGCATGTGCGCGCGGGCGTGCCGGCCTTCGCTGCGGCTTTGCTGGAGCAGCGCTTCGGCGCGGGATGGGAGGCGGAGGCCCGCGCCCTCACCGCCGACCGCGCCCCCCTCGACCTGCGCCTGAACCCCCTCCGCGGAGGCCGGGAGGCGGCGCTGCGTCTCCTGAAGCACGACGGTCTGGAGCCGCAACCCACGCCTTGGTCCGCCTTCGGTCTGCGCCTGCCGCCCGACCTCTCCCCCGACCTCCCCAAGACCCGCGCCTTCCTGGACGGCTGGGTGGAGGTGCAGGACGAGGCCAGCCAGATCGCCGCCGCGCTGTCCGGCGCGTCGCCGGGGATGACGGTGGTCGACTACTGCGCCGGCGGGGGAGGGAAGACCCTGGCGTTGGCCGCCATGCTGGGTCGAGAGGGCGCGCTGCACGCGTTCGACGTCAACGCGAAGCGCCTGGACGCCCTGGCTCCTCGGCTGACCCGCGCCGGCGCCTCGGCCGACGTGCGCCGCATCGGCCTGCGCGGCGAGGGGACCGAAGACCTGGCGGGGCGCGCCGACCTCGTCTTCGTCGACGCCCCGTGCACCGGCTCCGGCACCTGGCGCCGCCACCCCGAGGCCGCCTTCCGCCTCACGCCCGAGACCCTCTGCCGCCTCGCCGCCCTGCAGCAGGAGATCGTCGGCCGCGCCGCGACGCTGGTGAAGCCGGGCGGCCGGCTGCTCTACGCCACCTGCTCCATCTTCGCCGCCGAGAACGACGAGACCGCCTCGGCCTTCGCCGCAGCCCATTCCGCCTTCCGCCCGCTCCCGATCGCCCGCGCCTGCGCCGACGCCTCCGGCCTCACCCCCGCGGGGCGCGTCCGCCTTGCGGAGCTCGCCGACGGCGCCCATACGCTCCAGCTCACCCCCAGACGCTCCGGGACCGACGGCTTCTTCGTCGCCCTGTTCGAGAGGGCCGCATGACCGACACTCCAGGCTCCGACTCCGGCCACCAGCGCGTGCTGATCGTCGACTACGGCAGCCAGGTCACCCAGCTGATCGCGCGCCGGGTGCGGGAGGACGGCGTCTACTGCGAAGTCCACCCGTGCCAGAAGGTGGACGACGCCTTCGTGCAGGGTTTCGCCCCCGCCGCGATCATCCTCTCGGGCGGCCCGGAGAGCGTCACCCACGAGAACAGCCCCCGCGCCCCGCAGCAGGTGTTCGAACAGGGCGTGCCGGTTCTGGGCGTCTGCTACGGCGAGCAGCTGATGTGCGCGCAGCTGGGCGGCGCGGTGGAGGGCGGCTCGGCGGAGTACGGCCGCGCCGACATCGAGATCGTGCGCGAGAGCCCGCTGTTCCAGGGTCTGGGCGACGTCGGGGGCCATGAGCCGGTGTGGATGAGCCACGGCGACGCCGTCACCGCCATTCCGCCCGGCTTCGAGGTGATCGCCACCTCCTACGGCGCCCCCTACGCCGCCATCGCCGACGAGGGCCGGCGCTTCTACGGCGTGCAGTTCCACCCCGAGGTGGCGCACACGCCCCGCGGCGCGCTGATCCTGCGCAACTTCGTGCGCCGCATCGCGGGGCTGGAGGGCGACTGGACCATGGCCGCCTTCCGCGCCGAGTCCGTGCGGCGCATCCGCAAACAGGTCGGCTCCGGCAAGGTGATCTGCGGCCTGTCGGGCGGGGTCGATTCCTCGGTCGCGGCGGTGCTGATCCACGAGGCGATCGGCGACCAGCTCACCTGTGTCTTCGTCGACCACGGCCTCCTGCGGCAGGACGAGGCGACACAGGTCGTCGCCCTGTTCCGCGACCACTACAACATCCCCCTCGTCCACGTGCAGGCGCAGGACGAGTTCCTGGGCGCGCTCAAGGGCGTCAGCGACCCCGAGGCCAAGCGCAAGACCATCGGCAAGCTCTTCATCGACGTCTTCGACCGCGAAGCCGCCAAGGTCGAGGGGGCGGAGTTCCTGGCCCAGGGCACCCTCTATCCCGACGTCATCGAGAGCGTCAGCTATCACGGCGGCCCCAGCCAGGTGATCAAGAGCCACCACAACGTCGGCGGCCTGCCCGAGACGATGAAGCTGAAGCTGGTCGAACCGTTGCGCGAGCTCTTCAAGGACGAGGTGCGCGCGCTGGGTCGCGAGCTGGGGCTGGACGCGAAGTTCGTCGGCCGACACCCTTTCCCCGGCCCGGGCTTGGCCATCCGCATTCCTGGCGAGGTCAGCCCTGAGAAGGTCGCCACCCTGCAGAAGGCCGACGCCATCTTCCGCGAGGAGATCGAGAAGGCCGGCCTCTACGACGCCATCTGGCAGGCCTTCGCCGTGCTCCTCCCCGTCCGCACGGTCGGCGTGATGGGCGACGCCCGCACCTATGACGAGGTCTGCGCGCTGCGCGCCGTCACCTCCGTCGACGGCATGACCGCCGAGATGTTCCGCTTCCCCTGGGAGGTGCTGGACGCCTGCGCCACCCGGATCGTCAACGAGGTCAAGGGGATCAACCGCGTGGTCTACGACGTGACCTCCAAACCGCCAGGGACGATCGAGTGGGAGTGACGGAGTAGGAGCGCCGGCGACCCCGGCGAGGGACGCGCGCACCCTTGCCGCACGCCAGCCCCTGGCGGGCGCCGTGGTGGTCGACCTCTCGCCCGCGGCCGACGACGAGATCGGGCTGGACACCGTCCTCACCGGCGTCGCGACCACCGACGTGAAGGGCATCGCCGCCAACCGAGGCTTCCGCCCCGGGGCGTGATCAGAAGCGTCAACGGCCAGCCATCACCAGCACCGCGGGCCTGGCGCAGGCGCTGCGGGCGGATCGCTGGCGCATCGCTCTGGAGCGCGTCGGCCAGCCGGTGACGGCGGACATCTAGGCGGCCGTCATCGCCGCCGCGTCCGGCCGGGAGGCTTGGCCATGGCGCGGGCGTGGGCGCACAGCACCGCGCCGCGAACGGTCGCGTCGTCGGCGCGCGCGAGGTCCATGTAGGTCGACCCGTTGCGCCCCCACGCTCCGGCGCAGGGACGGAAGACGTCGGGTTCCGCCTCCATCCGCATCGCCTGCTCCTCGGGCGACAACTGCACCACCGCCGACGAGCGCCCGCCGGCGGGCGGCTGGCAGAAGATGCGGCCGTTGGCGCGGAAGTCGGCATGGCCCATGTGCGAGCTCTCGACCGCTCCCGGCAGCGCCAGCGCCAACGCGCGGAAGGCGTCGGGCGTCATCTGCGTTAGGCCCTCGCCGTCCTGCGCGGGGTTCTGCTCGACCACCTCCGCCAGAAAGCCTCGGCGTAGAAGCCCAGCGCCTCCTGCGCCCGCCTGTCGCGGATGGCGAGGAAGGGGGTGACGCCGGTGGTGGGGCGGTCGACCATCGTTCGGCCTCGTCGGGGCGGGCTGCGGTGCGCTACGATAGCCCATGGCCGACCTGTTTCAATCGGCGGGGATCGCGCTGGATGGCCCCGCGCCGGATGCGCCCGCTCCGGACGGCCCGCGGCCGCTCGCCGACCGCCTGCGGCCGACCGCGCTCGCCGAGGTCGTGGGCCAGCAGCATCTGCTCGGCCCCGAGGGCCCGATCGGGCGAATGGCGGAGGTCGGCAAGCTGGCCTCCATGGTGCTGTGGGGGCCGCCGGGCGTCGGCAAGACCACCATCGCGCGCTTGTTGGCGCAGACCGCCGGCTACGACTTCCAGCAGCTCTCGGCCGTGTTCTCGGGCGTCGCGGACCTGAAGAAGGCGTTCGAGGCCGCCCGGCCGTTCGACGAGGCGATGCGCCGGGCCGCATCCGTGGCGGACGTGGCGCGCGGCCTGCACCAGGCCGGGTTCGTGCCGGACCTGATCATC
>CAZZZR010000016.1:0-18841 GCA_964658605.1 uncultured Caulobacter sp.
GCGGTCGCCTATGTGCGGGTCACCAACGACGTCATGGTGGACCGGGGCCGCAAGGCGATCTGGATCGTCGACACGAAGACCGGCGCGCAGTCGCCGCTGGGCGGGATCGACGCCGACGCCTCGCAGCCCCGCTGGTCGCCGGACGGCGGCCGCATCGCCTTCACGGCCAAGCCGGAAGGCCAGGCGCCGGGCCTCTACGTCTATTGGACCGCCGCCGGCCGCACCGCGCGGATCGCCACCCTGCCGCGGGCGGCTTCGGAGCTGTCCTGGTCGCGCGACGGCTCCAAGATCGCCTTCCTGATGTCCGCCCCCGCGTCGGCGGAGACCCTAGGGCCGCCGCTCGATAAGCCCAAGGACGCCCAATGGGCCGACCCGCTGCGCGTCACCACCCGCATGGTCTATCGCGACGACGGCAAGGGCGACCGGGAGGCGGGCTACGACCACGTCTTCGTCGTCTCCGCCGACGGCGGCTCGCCCCGCCAGATCACCACCGGCGAGTTCGACGACCTCGGCCCGATCTCCTGGACGCCTGACGGGAGCGCGCTGGTGTTCGGCTCGCGTCGCGGCAAGGCGTGGGAGCGGGAGGCCTACCGCAGCGGCGTCTACCGCGTGTCGCTGGCCGGCGGCGAGGCGACGCGGCTGACCACGCAGGAAGGGCCCACAACCTCAGCCGCGGTCTCGCCGGACGGGCGCCTGATCGCCTTCACCGGCTTCGACGACGCCAAGAAGCGCGGCTACGAGAACCGGCGTCTCTACGTGATGGACGCGGATGGGAAGAACGTCCGCACCCTCGCCGGCGGCCTCGACCGCAGCCTCGACAACCCAAAGTGGGCGCCGGACGGGCGGGCGCTCTACGCCGACTATGTCGACCGCGGCGTCACCAAGGTCGCACGCGTCGAGCTCTCCGCCGGCGGCCTTAAGACGGTGGCCGAGGGGCTGGGGGGCGGGGGGCTCGACCTGCCCTACAGCGGCGGCAGCTACTCGGTCGCGAACGACGGCACGGTCGCGTTTGCGCAAGGCGCCCCGGACCACCCCGCGGACCTCGCCGTCGCCCGCGGCGGCAAGGTGGTGCGGCTGACGCGGCTGAACGACGACCTCCTGGCCGGCAAGACGCTGGGCGCGCTGACGCCCCTGCCCGTGACCTCCTCCTTCGACAAGGCGGCGGTGGACGCCTGGATGGTGACGCCGCCCGGCTTCGACCCGTCGCGCAAGTACCCGCTGATCCTGGAGATCCACGGCGGCCCGTTCGCCAGCTACGGCCCGACCTTCGCCACCGACGACCAGCTCTACGCGGCGGCGGGCTACGTGGTGCTCTACGTGAATCCGCGGGGCTCGACATCCTACGGCGACGCCTTCGCCAACGGCATCGACCGCAGCTATCCGGGGACGGACTACGACGACCTGATGAGCGCGGTGGACACGGCGGTGGCCAAGGGCTTCGTCGACCCGCAGCGGCTGTTCGTCACCGGCGGCTCGGGCGGGGGCGTGCTAACGGCCTGGATCGTGGGCAAGACCCACCGCTTCCGCGCCGCCGTCTCGCAGAAGCCGGTGGTGAACTGGTCCAGCGAGGTGCTGACGACCGACATCTACCCGTGGATGGCCGACTACTGGTTCGGCAAGCTGCCGTGGGAGGATCCGGCCGGCTACTGGAAGCGCTCGCCCCTGTCGCTGATCGGGAACGTGACGACGCCGACGCTGGTGATCGTCGGCTCCAGCGACGTGCGCACGCCCGACAGCGAGGCCGAGCAGCTCTACGGCGCCCTGCAGCTGCAGGGGGTGCCGACCGGGCTGGTGAAGGTGCCGGGCGCCTTCCACGACATGGCCGCCCGCCCCAGCCACGCCGCCGCCAAGGCGCAGACGGTGCTGGCCTGGTTCGCCCGCTACGGCGGGCAGCCGCAGTGACCCTCCGGGGCGTGGACCGCCGCGGCGTGCTCGCGGGCGCGGCGTCGCTGGCGCTGGCCTCGTCCGCCTCCGCCGGCCAGTCCCAAGCCACGTTCAAGGACGGCGAACGCCGGCCGTTCCTCATCCCGAGTTTCAAGCTGGAGAGCGGCGCGGTCCTGCCGCAGGCGCGGGTGATGTACGCCACCTGGGGCCGGCTGAACGCGGCGGGCGACAACGCGGTGCTCTTGCCCTCGCACTACATGGCCGACGCGACGGGCTACGACTGGCTGATCGGGGCGGACAAGGCGCTCGACCCGTCCAAGCTGTTCCTGGTGGCGACCGAGCTGTTCGGCAACGGCTGGTCCTCCTCCCCCTCCAACACGCCCGAGCCGTTCCACGGGCCGCGCTTCCCGGTCACGACCATCCGCGACAACGTGGAGGCGTGCCGGCGCCTGTTGGCGCAGGCGTGCGGCGTGACGAGGCTGAAGGCGGTGATCGGCTTCTCCATGGGCGGCCAGCAGGCGTTCCAGTGGGCGGTGAGCCACCCGACCTTCGCCGAGCGCATCGTCGTCACCTCGGCCACCGCCAGGTGCTGGCCGCACGGGACGGTGCGGCTGGAGAGCCTGATCACCGCCATCCAGACCGACCCCGCCTTCAAGGGCGGCGACTACGCGGCCGAGCCCGCCGCCGGGATCAGCGCCTTCGGCATGGTCTGGGCGCCCTGGCTGTTCGGGCAGGAGTGGTGGCGCCGAGGCCTGTGGAAGGAGGCCGGCATGGGCGACACGCTGGAGCAGGCGATCGACCACTTCCGCACCGCCTTCATCCCCGGGGCCGACGCCAACAACCTGATCCTGCAGATGCGCACCTGGGAAAAGCACGACGTCGGGACCACCCCTGGCTTCGGCGGGAACACGCAGGCCGCGCTGCGGTCGATCAAGGCGCCGCTGCTCTACATGCCGAGCGAGACCGACCTCTACTTCCCCGTCGAGGACGCCCGCTACGAATCGCAGTTCATCCCCGGCGTAACGCTGAAGCCGATCCCGTCGGTCTGGGGCCATACGGCGGGCGCGGCCTCCAACCCCGCCGACGCCAAGTTCCTCAACGACGCGATCGGCCGCTTCATGGGAGCCTCCGCCTGATGCCCGTTACGCTTCGTTCCGCCGCACTTCTCGCCGCGCTCGTTTGCTGCGTCAGCGCCCCGGTCGTCTCCGCCGCCCCCCGGGCGACCTACGCCGTGGAGGAGAAGTCGATCGCGCAGCTGGAGGCGGACCTCGCCGCCGGACGGGTCACCTCGGTGCAGTTGGTGAAGGCGTACAGGGCGAGGATCGCGCGGATCGACGGGACGCTGCGCTCTGTTCTGGCGCTGAACCCCGCCGCCCTCGACCAGGCCGCGGCGTCGGACGCGGCGCGTCGGCGGGGCGGGCGGATGGGGCCGCTCGCGGGGGTGCCTGTGGTCCTGAAGGACAACATAGAGACCGCCGACCCCGTGCCCACCACTGCCGGCTCCTTGGCGTTGAAGGACAATCTTTCCGGCCGCGACGCGCCCCTGGCGGCGCGGTTGCGGGCGGCGGGCGCGATCATCCTGGGCAAGACCAACCTGTCGGAGTGGGCCAACTACCGCTCCGAACACTCGATCAGCGGCTGGAGCGCGGTGGGCGGCCAGACGCGCAATCCCTACGCCCTCGACCGCAACGCCTGCGGCTCGAGCTCCGGCTCCGGCGCGGCGGGGGCGGCGAGCCTGGCGGCGGCGGCGGTCGGCACGGAGACGGACGGCTCGGTCACCTGCCCCGCGGCGATCAACGGCCTGGTCGGCTTGAAGCCCACCGTCGGCCTGATCCCCCGCACCCACATCGTCCCCATCAGCCACACCCAGGACACCGCCGGTCCCATGACCCGGAGCGTGCGCGACGCCGCCTTGATGCTGGCCGTGATGGCCGGCTCCGATCCCGCCGACCCCGCCTCCGCGGCCGCCGACGGGCACCGGGCCGACTACCTCGCGGCGCTGAGGCCCGACGCCCTGCGCGGCGTGCGGATCGGGGTGATGCGCTACGCCTCGGACTTTCACCCCGAGACCTCCGCCGTCTTCGCCCGCGCCCTGGCGGTGCTGAAGGCGCAAGGGGCGGTGCTGGTCGAGATCGACCGCTTCCCCAACGACGTCGACATCGGCGCGCGCGAGGGCGTGATCCTGAAGACCGAACTGAAGGCCGACCTCGGCGCCTACCTCGCCACCACCTCGCCCGTCCGCGTGCCCAGCCGCACCCTGGCCGACCTGATCGCCTTCAACCGCGCCCATCCGCCCGAGACCGCGCTGTTCGGCCAGGAGCTGTTCGAGCAGTCGCAGGCTACCAAGGGCCTGGACGATCCCGCCTACCTCAAGGCCCGGGCCGAGGCGCACCAGGCGGCCGGGCCGGACGGGATCGACGCCATGCTCAAGGCCGCGAACGTCACCGCGCTCGTGGCGCCCACCCTCGGCCCCGCCTGGCTGATCGACCCGGTGCTGAAGGACCGCTTCGTCGGCGGCGGCGCCGGAGGACCGGCGGCGCAGGCCGGCTACCCGCACCTGACCGTGCCCATGGGTCTGGTGGACGGACTGCCCGTCGGGCTCTCCTTCGTCGGCCCGGCGTGGAGCGAGGCGCGGCTCCTGGGCTACGGCTTCGCCTACGAGCAGGCGTCGCACGCCCGGCGGCCGCCGACCTATGCGCGCACGACCGCACTTGATCCGGCCGCCGTCGCCGCGGAGGCTGCTCGTCCATGACTCGAACCGTCCCCTATCTCGTGCTCGCCCTCCTTACCACCTCGACCGTTGCCGCCCCGGTGAGGCAGGGGCCGCCGCCGCGGCCCCTGACAGACCCGGCCTCGGTCGCCTCCCCCGCCGCCGCAGTCGCCGCGCCCGTGTCGCCCACCGACCTCTTCGACACCCGGGGGATCGCGGACGCCGCCTGGACGCGGGATGGGGCCGCGCTGGTGGTCTCGACCAACCTGACCGGCCGTTACAACCTGTGGCGCGTCCCGGCCGACGGCGGCGCGCCGACCCGGCTCACCACCTCCGACGATCGCCAGGGCGGTCTCGCGATGTCGCCGGACGGGCGCTTCGCGGTGTTCGAGTCCGACCATGCCGGCGACGAGATCTACGACCTGCACCGCGTCTCGCTGGCGGACGGCAAGGTCGAGGACCTGACGTCCACGCCGGATGTGACCGAGACCGCCGCCCGCTTCTCCCCCGACGGCCGCACGATCGCCTTTGAGAGCCGGGCGAAGACGAGGGCGTCGACGGACGCCGCGGTCATGGATGCGGCCACCCGCCAGGCCCGCCTCCTGACCCACGAGGCCGAGCCGTCCAAGGCATGGGAGGTGCGCGGCTTCACCGGCGACGGGCGGCGGGTGCTGGCCAACCGGGGCGAGCTCGGCGGCCTGCGCAGCGAGGCCTTCCTCCTCGACGCCGCCACCGGCGCCCCCACGCCCCTGACCGCGCCGGGCGTGACCTTCGTGCGCGCCGCCGCGGTCACCCCGGACGGCCGCCTGGCGGCGGTGACCTATGAGACGCCGGACGGGTCAAAGCGCGCGGGGGTGCTGGATATCGCCGCTCGCACGCTCAAGCCCGTGTCGGACGACGTGTGGGAGCAGGCGGCGCACGGCTTCTCGCCCGACGGGCGCACGCTGCTGTTCACCCGCAACACGGACGGCCGCATCGGCCTCTTCGCCTACCGCCTCGCCGATGGCGCGGTGGCGCCGGTCGGCCCCGGCGCGGGGGTGGATCGGGGCGCGTCGGATGCGGGCCTCAGCGTCTCGCCCGACGGCGCGCGCGTGGCGCTCGTGCACGAGAGCGGCTCCACCCCGCCCGACCTCTGGACCGCGCCCCTGACGGGCGGGGAGGGGCGCGCGATCACGCGCCTGGCCCCCGCGGGCCTCGACCCGGCGCGCCTGCCGCGCACCCGCGTCGTCCACTACGCGAGCCGCGACGGGACCGTGGTCAGCGCGATCCTGTGGACGCCTTCGGGCCTGAAAAGAGACGGATCCGCCCCCGCCGTGGTGCTGCCGCACGGCGGCCCGACCGGCCAGACCCTGGACAGCTTCAACCGCACCGCGGTCGCGCTGGCGAGCAGAGGCTACCTCGCCATCGCGCCCAACCCTCGCGGCTCGACCGGCTACGGCAAGGCGTTCGAGCTCGCCAACCGCAAGGATCTCGGCGGAGGCGACCTGGAGGACGAGCTGGGCGCGGTGAAGTTCCTGCTCGCGACCGGCTACGTCGACGCCAGGCGTGTCGGGATCACCGGCGGCTCCTACGGCGGCTACATGACGCTGATGGCCGCGGCCAAGGCGCCGGACTACTGGGCCGCGGCGGTGGAGGAGTACGGAATCCTCGACTGGGTGCGCATGTACCGGACCGAGGCGCCCACCCTGCAGCAGTACCAGTTGGGCCTGATCGGCGACCCGGATCACGACGCCGAGGTCTACCGGAAGACGAGCCCCCTGACGTATCTGGCTAGGCTCAAGGCGCCGCTGCTGATCCTGCAGGGCGACAACGACATCCGGGTGCCCAAGAGCCAGGCCGAAGCGCTGGAAGCGGCGCTCAGGAGCTCCGGCCGGACGGTCGAGGCGCACTACTACCCGAACGAGGGCCACGGCTTCGTCAAGCGCGAGAACCAGATCGACGCCCTGCAGCGCACGCTCGCCTGGTTCGACCGCTTCCTGAAACCCGCCGCGAAGTGAGCAGGAGCAAGAGCATGACACCGATGGGGGCGATGCGGCTGGCGACGACGGCGCTGGCCGCCCTGATGCTGGCGACAGTGGGCGCGGCGCGGGCGGAGGACCTCGTCGTCCACGCCGGCAAGCTGATCGACGGGGTGTCCAAGACCCCGCGGACCCAGGTCTCCATCCTGATCCACGACGACCGGGTGACGGCGGTGCAGGCGGGCTTCGTGACGCCTGCGGGCGCGCGGGTGATCGACCTGTCGCAGGCCACCGTGCTGCCCGGCCTGATCGACTGCCACGTGCACATCACCAGCCAGTTCGACGGCGGCGACCCGATCCGCGAGGCGGTGACCGCCACCACCGCCCAGACGGCCATCCGCTCCACCACCTACGCCCGCGCCACCCTGCTGGCCGGCTTCACGACCATCCGCGACGTCGGCTCGCCCATCGACACGGTGGTGGCGCTGAAGCGCGCGATTGCGGAGGGGCGCATTCCCGGCCCCCGCATGTTCGTGGCGGGCGACCCGCTCGGCCCCACCGGCGGCCACGGCGACCCCGCCAACGGGCTGGACCCCGAGTTCTACCACCCCGGCTGGGACGAGGTGGTGATCGACAGCCCGGAGAAGGCCCGCCACGTCGTGCGCGACTTCCACCGCCGGGGCGCGGACCTGATCAAGATCATGCCCTCGGGCGGCGTGCTCTCCATCGGCGACGACCCGCGCCTGCAGCTGATGGACGACGACGAGATCAAGGCGGTGGTCGAGGCCGCGCACGCCCTGAACATGAAGGTCGCCGCCCACGTGCACGGCGAGGGTGCGATCAACCACGCCATCGAGCTGGGCGTCGATTCGATCGAGCACGGCTCCTTCGCGGACGCCAAGTCCTACGCCCTGTTCAAGGCGCACGGCGCCTACCTCGTGCCCACGCTCCTGATCGCCGAGCGGGTGCTGGAGGTGGCGCAGACCCACCCCGAGAAACTGCCTCCCACCGCCGCCGACAAGGCCAAGGCGGTGGTGCCCACGCTGATGGCCAACTTCGGGAACGCCTACCGCGCGGGGGTGAAGATCGCCTTCGGGACCGACGAGAGCCTCGTGCCCCACGGCGAGAACGCCAAGGAGTTCGCGCTGATGGTCAAGGGCGGCATGACCCCGATCGACGCCATCATGGCCTCCGTCGCCGGCGGCTCCGACCTGATCGGCGACTCCAAGGACATCGGCTCGGTGCAGGCGGGCCGCTACGCCGACCTCGTGGCTGTGGCGGGCGATCCCCTGGCGGACGTCACCCTGCTGCAGCACGTGGACTTCGTGATGAAGGGCGGCGTCGTCTACAAGGCGGGCGGCCAACCGACGCCCGCGGTGTACCGCTGATGCGGTCCGCCGCGGTCGCCGCCGTCGCCGCGCTGGCGCTCGGGGGTGCGGCCCGGGCAGAGACGTTCGACCTGCCCGCGACCTCGAAGACCGTGGTCTGGGGCGCCTACGATCCCAAGGCGCCGTCCGCGCTGCGGGTCCGCTCCGGCGATACGGTGGTGGTCCACACCCTCCTCACCAACAGCCCGGCGGGGCTGGAGAAGGCGGGCGTCGCGTCGGGCGACGTGGAGCCCGCGCTCCGCGAGGTGTTCGCCAACGTCCCCGCCTCCGCCCGCGGTCCCGGCGGCCACGTGCTCACCGGCCCGATCTACGTCGAGGGGGCCGAGCCCGGCGACGTGCTGGAGGTGCGCATCCGCAAGGTCGAGCTGGCCATCCCCTACGCCTACAACGGCTTCCGCTACGGCCTGGGCCTGCTCAGCGACGACTTCCCCTATTCGCGGGTGAGGATCGTGCCCCTCGACAAGGCGACCATGACCGCGCCCTTCGCGCCGGGCGTCACCATCCCCCTTCGCCCCTTCTTCGGCAGCATGGGCGTAGCGCCGCCGGAGGGCTGGGGCCGCTACGACTCCACCGCGCCCTCCTCGATCGGCGGCAACATGGACGACAAGGCGTTGGTGACCGGGACGGTCCTCTACCTTCCCGTGTTCGCCAAGGGCGCGCTGTTCGAGGTGGGAGACGGCCACGCCGCGCAGGGGGACGGGGAGGTGGACGTGACCGCGCTGGAGACCTCGCTGACCGGGACGTTCGAGTTCGTGGTGCGCAAGGACCTGCACTTCACCACCCCCCGCGCGGAGACGCCGACGGAATACCTTTCCATGGGCTTCGACGACGACCTGGCGGTGGCGACCCGCAAGGCGGTGCGTGAGATGGTCGACTTCCTGCACACGGCGAAGGGGCTGCCGAAGGACGACGCCTACATGCTGGCCAGCGCCGCCGCCGACCTCCACGTCACGGAGGTGGTCGACCGCAACAAGGGCGTGCACATGGCCATCCCGAAGGCGATCTTCGCCAGGCCGCACTGACACCCGGGAAGTCCATGCTCCGTCCGATGCTCGCCGCGCTCACGCTCGCCCTGCTCGCCGCGTCCAGCGCTGCGTCGGCCCAGCCGAAGCCGAGAAGCGTCGCCGCTCCCGCCCCGCCGCCCATCGCTGCAGCGACGTGGCCCACGCGCGAGGGCGACTTCGTCGTCCGCGACTTCCGCTTCACGAGCGGCGAGACGCTGCCGCAGCTTCGCCTGCACTACACCACCCTGGGCGAGCCCCGGCGGGACGCGCAGGGACGGGTCACCAATGCTGTGATGGTGCTGCACGGCACGGGAGGGACGGGCGGCCAGTTCCTGAGCCCGCAGTTCGCCGACGTGCTCTACCGTCCCGGCGGCCTGCTCGACATCACCCGCTGGTACGTGATCCTCCCGGATGGGATCGGGCACGGGAAGTCGTCCAAGCCGAGCGACGGCCTGCACGCCCGCTTCCCGCACTACGGCTACGCCGACATGGTCGAGGCCCAGCACCGGCTCCTGATCGAGGGCCTGCACGTGGACCGGCTGCGGCTCCTGATGGGCACCTCCATGGGCTGCATGCACGCCTTCATGTGGGCGGAGACCTGGCCCGACTTCGCCCAGGCCGTCATGCCGCTCGCCTGCCTGCCCACCCAGATCGCCGGGCGCAACCGCATGTGGCGGCGCGCCCTGATCGACGCCATCCGCGAGGACCCGGACTGGAAGGGCGGCGACTACACGCGCGAGCCGCAGGCCGGTCTGCGCACCGCCTCCGACCTCCTGCTCCTGGCCGGCTCCGCGCCGCTGCAGATGCAGGCGTCCGCGCCGACCCGCGACGCGGCCGACGCGGCGGTGGAGGCGTTAACCGCCCGCACGCTGAAGGGGACGGACGCCAACGACCTGCTCTACCAGGTGGAGGCCTCGCGCGACTACGACCCCTCGGCGGGGCTGGAGCGGATCACGGCGCCGTTGACGTGGGTCAATTCCGCCGACGACTTCATCAACCCGCCCGAACTCGGCATCGCCGAGCGCATGGTCAAGCGCATACGCGGCGGCCGCTTCGTGCTGATCCGCGCCGGCCTGAACACCCATGGCCACGGCACCCACACCTGGGCCGCCGTCTGGTCGCCCGAGCTCGCAGGCCTAATGCAACGCTCCAGTCCCCTGCAGCAGGCTCGCATATCAGATCGGAAGGCGCCTTAGGGTTTCACCCTTGATCCCCACCGCCTGCGGCTCGGGGCGGGCGGAGATCGCGCTCCTCCTGCTCGACCCCGGCGCCGATCCCTGGATGGCGGCCGCCGCCGACCGGCGCCGGCGAGGCAAAGGCCCTCGCGGCAGATGCTCGAGCTCATCCGCGCCGACTGAACCGCTGGAGGACGCATGCCGGCCTGATCGGGCTGCGTCGAAGCGGGCGCGGCGTCCGATCGGACGGCGCAATCGACCTTCTCCGCGGCCGTGACTCACGGTGGTGAAGGCCGTCACAATGTCTATTGATAATTGGGGACGGGGCGGGGCCTTGCGGCGGCGGCCGCTTGAAGGGGCGTTCATTCAACTCCGGGCGGCGCTGTCGATGAGGTCGCGTCGCATCGACCGGCGAGGGCGGCGGGATGATCTTCGTTCAACGCCACGGGACGGTGGGCGACGTCGACTTCACAGGCGACGCCGCGCGCGTGCTGAAGGACGGGCAGGTGGTGGTCGGCTGGACCGTCGGCGGGGTGATCCACGACCTGCCGCAAGGCGACGGCTACACCCTGGAGGTCCGCACCGGCTCGACCGTTGCCTCCGACTCCCTGGCGGTCGGCGTCGTAGTGCTGGCGCTCGGGCAATCGGGCGTGCAGCGCTGGTTCAGCGACCCGACCGCCGTTCCCTCCCCCTCCAACGGCGCCTACCGTGGACGGCGTCGGGATGGGAGGCGGCGACCGGAAGCGCGGCCAGGGAGTTCGCCGGCACGCTTGGCCACGACCTCGGCGACGTGCCGGTAGCCTTCGTGGACGGGGCGGTGGGCGGCACGGGCCTCCTGCCGGCCAACGCCGAGGGCGCCCCCTACTGGCTGCAGACGGGCGCGGGCTCGCTGTACCAGAACGCGATCGACCAGCTGCACGCGGCCGACGGCGGACACGCGGAGTTCGCCCTGTGGATGCAGGGCGAACAGGACGGCACGCAGGGCCACGTGACCGCCGACTCCTACGCCCAGGGACTCGAGACCGTGCTGGGCGAGGTTCGCACCGACCTCGGCGACCCCCACATCCTGATCGGGGGGCTGGGCCCCACCGGCCGGACAGGTGCGGCGGTCGCGGGGTGGGAAGGCCAGCAGGAGGCCGCGGCCGCCACGCCCGACGCCACCTACGGCTCCACCGACCAGACGCTGGATCCCGCCGATCCGGACCATCTCACGGGCGCGGGCCGGCAATGGCAGGCCCACGGGATCGCCGTAGCGGCGCTGGGGGTGCTGGGCGTCGCCTACACCGGCCCGGCGGAGATCGACCTCTCGGCCGGACCCGACCGCCTGCTGCTGGGCGCGACGCGCGGGATCGTGGACGCGCACGACGGCGCCGACACGGTCTACGGCGGCGCGGGCGACGACCTCATCCGCGGCGATCTCGGGAACGACCTGCTCTACGGCGGCGGCGGCCATAACGTGCTGTCGGGCGGCCAGGGCAACGATGTCGTCTATGGAGGAACGGCGGCAGGCGAACTCTACGGCGACGCAGGGAGCGACCACCTTTACGGCGGCCCGCAGGCCGACCTGCTCTAGGGCGGCGCGGACCCCGACACGCTGGAGGGCGGCGCGGGCGACGACCGCCTCTACGGCGACGACGCCTCCGACACGCTTTATGGCGGCGACGGGAACGACTGGCTCTACGGCGAGGGCGGCCGCGACGTGCTCGAAGGCGGCGCGGGCTACGATCACCTGACGGGCGGCCCGGGGGCGGACACCTTTCGCCTCGACGGCCCGATCCCGGGCTCGACCGACGTCGTGGCCGACTTCCAGACCGGCGTCGACAAGGTGGCGCTCTCCGCCATGGGGTTCGGCGTCGCGGCGTTGGGGGCCTTCGACATCGTGGACGCGGCCGCCGGCCCCCTGCACGCCCGCCCGACCCTGATCGTCGACACCGCCCACGGCGTCCTGAGCTGGGACCCCGACGGCACGGGCCCCGCGGCCCGCGTCGAACTCGCCCATGGTGCCTTCACCACCGCGCCGGGAGACTACCTGCTGTTCTGAGCGCACCGGACGCCCTTCGGCGCGAACCTCCGCAAGCGGCGGGGCGGCGGATCGACGCCGCACGCGCCGCGGTCCGTGCGAGTCCCGTAACCCCGCGCCCGCAAGCGCGTTCGGACCCGCATGGACGAGACGCTCGAGGATCTTCGGCTGAGGATGGAGGCCGCGGCGGCCGCGATGGACTTCGAGGAGGCCGGCCGACTGAGGGATCGGCTCAGCCTGCTGCGCGGACGCTCGGACGGCGGCGAGGCGGCCGAGGACATCGACACGTCGCGCCTGAAGCGCCAGCAGCCCGGCGCGATGGGCCTCGGGACCAGCGACCCGAAGACCGCCCCGCCTCCGGGCTGGAAGCCTCCCCCTCGCCCCGACCCGCTGACCGCCGGCCACAAGCCACGACGTCGGCGCCGGTGACGCGGGCGGCTCGACGCACCCGGATTGGCCGGCCAGGGTCGGCCGCCTACCGGACCGTCTCCTCCTTGGGCGTCGATACGCGGCGCGTCTTTGGTTCGGCCTTGGGCTTGGGCAGGAGGCGGAAGCGCGTCTCGCACCACGCGAAGTCTATGCCGACGTCCAGCAAGGCGTCGGAGCGTCCGCACGGGCAGGCGAACCGCATGACCTCGACGATCCGATAGGTCTCACCCGCCACCAGCGGCACCGGAGCCCCCGTGACATGGTTCGGCGCGGCGTTGACGCACAGGACGAGGTCGCCCGGCCCGATCGCATCGCTCATGGTGTCCGCCCCCGCTCCCCCGAGAGATAGGTAGACCCTGGCTCGCGGGCGGCAAGACCGGCGGGGCTCCCAGCCGACGTCGAACGCTCGGGTCGTCCTACAGCTCGCAGGGACGGAGCCTTCGAGACGCGCCCTGCACCGCCCCGCGCCCGTACAGGCAGAGCGCCGTCCCGATCGCGCAGGCGGCGCCGACGCACTGCGCAAGTGCGATCGCCAGGGTCGAGGCGGCCGTCCCGCCGAGCTCGCTCAGCACGCCCGTGACCAGCGGCCCGACCCCGAAGCCGACCAGGCTCGTGACCGCAAGGAAGATCGCGCCCAAAGGTCCGCGCAGGGCCGGCGGAGACAGCGCCTGCATGGCGACCAATCCGGAGAGGGCCGCCGCCGAGGCCGCCATCGCCGCGACGGCGAGCATCGCGGCGCCGAGGACCGAGTTCGGCGCGAAGGCGGCCGCGGCCACGGCGGCGCCGCAGAGCGCCAGCGACGCCGCCAGAACGTCCGTGGCGGGCGCCCTGCCCGGGCGAGCCGGTCGAGCAGCCGGCCTCCTCCCAGGTGGCCCACGGCGGCGGCGGGAAGGAGGGCTGCCCCGAACGCGAGGGCCGCGGTGGGCAGCGGCAGGCCGAAGCGCCGGTTCAGGACGGAGGCCCCCGCGCCCCGAGGGTCTGGACTGCGAGCACCGCGGTCGCCGACCCGCCGACCACGACGAACGCCGGTCCACGGTTCCGCCACAGCCACGCCAGCGCCTCGCGCAGCTGCGATCGGGGAGGGGGCGGGTGCAGATCGTCCTCTTTTGCGAGGAGCAGTCCGAGGACGATCACGAGGTTGGGCGCGGTCATCATCAGCGAGACGACGCGCCACCCGTCGTGCGCCCCGGCGCTCGTCCCGACCCGCGCCAGCAACGCGCCGCCGGCCAGGAAGGCGAGGCTTCGGCCGATCGCGGAGCTGGCGATGAACAGCGACAGGGAGCGCCCTTTCGCCGCCTCGGGCGCTTGCGCCGCGACCATCGCCAGCGCCAGCGGCGAGAACAGCGCCTGGGCGGGGCCGATGATCAGCCGGCCGACGACGAGCACCTCGAAGTCGCGCGCCAGGGCGAAGGCGACGGCCGCCGCCGACCACGCCGCGACGCATGCGGCGGCGACACGCTCACCGGCGGGGCGGGCGCGGACGTGTTCCGGTTCGACGGCTTCGGGGCGGACGACGACGACACGGTCACCGACTTCGCCACCGGCCAGGACAAGGTCGCGCTCTCCATGTCGGGCTTCGGCGTGCACGCCCTGTCGGACTTCGACATCGTCGCCGCCTCGAGCGGCCCGACCGAGGCGAAGGCGACGCTCGTGGTCGACACGGTCAACCACACCCTGGCCTGGGACGCCGACGGGACCGGGGCCGGGGCGGCCGTCGTCTTCGCCCACGGCACCTTCACCACAACAGCGGCGGACTACCTCCTGTTCTGAGGGCTTGAGCGGGCGGCGCGGGAACGCCGCCCGCTCAAGCGGCGCCGCCTCGCCGTATACAATCCAGTCGACCGAACGCTCGGCGTGGGCCGGGGCTCAGAAGCGGTAGCCCAGCTCCACCCCGTAGCGCCCGCCTTCCGCCGGGGAGGCGAAGGAGCCGCCGAACTCGGGCGCCGGGATCACCTCGGACAGGTAGCGCTCGTCGAACAGGTTCTGGGCGTAGGCGGTCAGTGTCCAGCCGCGATGCTCCACGCCGATGCGCAGGTCGACGGTGGTGTAGGCGTCGCGCTGCGTGGTCGAGTAGTCGGCGCGGCCC
Source organism: uncultured Caulobacter sp. (assembly GCA_964658605.1). Taxonomy (GTDB): domain Bacteria; phylum Pseudomonadota; class Alphaproteobacteria; order Caulobacterales; family Caulobacteraceae; genus JASLDZ01. The sequence goes on from CAZZZR010000016.1 coordinate 14,655, forward strand.
AGCGCCCCGTAGCTCAGCTCGAACACGCTGGGGTTCGGCTGGTCCTGCACCACGTGGAACCAGGTCGGGCCGACGCCCCGCACGTCCAGCCGCGCGTGCAGCTTCAGGTCTTCGCGCAGCGGGTGGTCGAACTGCGCGCCGATGTTCCAGGTGTAGTCGGGGGTGTAGGGGCTCTTGTTGCCGACGGTGTCGGGCCGCACCGCGTTCTTCTCGATGCGCGAGTAGGTGTAGGCGGCCGAGCCGTCGAGCGTCAGCTCGGGGGTGGCGCGGAACGCCAGGCCCAGCTCCGCCCCGTCCAGCTTCACCCGGTTGATGTTGGAGACGACGCGCAGCAGGCCGAACGGGCCTACGAAGAACTCGAAGAACTGCATGTCATCGACGGTGTTGTCGTAGATCGAGGCGTCGACCGTCAGGCGGCCGTCGAACAGCCGGCCCTTGGCGCCCAGCTCGAATTCGCTGGACTTCTCCTTCTTGTAGTCGTCGTCGATCTTCACGGGCGCGAAGCCCGCCGCCACGCGCACCGGGTTGATGAAGGCGTCGATGGTGGCCTTCGAGCCCTGGTTGTTGAACCCGCCCGACTTGAAGCCCACGCCCCAATCTCCATAGACCGTCCAGCTCGGGTCGATGGTCCAGCGCAGGCCGACCTTGGGCTGCAGCTGGGAGTAGGTCTTCGACTTGTCGGTGATGCCGGCGGGATTGAGCGTGGGGTCCAGCCCCGGGTTGAGCGGCGCGCCGCCGGTATAGGGCGGGCCGTTGAAGTCGATGTATTGCGTGCGCGCCGCGGTCGGGATCAGGTTGTGGACGCTGCGGTCCTCGCTGTCGTAGCGCAGCGCCACCGAGCCTTCGACGCCCTGCACGATGTCGTACTGCAGCTGGCCGAACACCGCGCCCACGTCGCTGGTGAAGTCGTCGTAGACCAGCTGCTCGGTCGAATAAGGCTGGCCGGACGGCACGTAGAGGCTCGACGGCGGATGGCCGCCGGAGTCGATCCCGGTCGCCACGCCGACCTCCCGGTCGATGTGCAGGTAGTAACCGCCGCCCAGCCACCGCAGCCGCTGGTCGGAGCGTGAGGCGAGCCGCACCTCCAGGCTCACGTCCTCCTGGTCGCGCTTCTGGTACTGGTAGCCGTCGCAGGTGGTGGGCGTGTAGGCGCCGTAGAGCGAGGTGGCGGGGGCACCCGTGTTGAAGGTCGGCGACGGCAGCGCCACGCCGGAGGCGGCCAGCGCCGCCGCCGAGGAGATGCACAGCGGATCGGTGTTGAAGAAGCCGAACGAGGCGGAGGTGCCGTCGGCGGTCAACTCGTTGTCGATCTTGGAATACAGCAGCCAGGTCGTCAGCTTAGCCCAGCCGAAGTCGTGGTCCAGCTTGGCGGAGAACTCCGTCGATTGCTGGTCATTCGTGTTCGGGACGTTGTTCTGATAGACGAAGTGGTGATCGTTGACGTTCTGCGCGAAGTCGGGGTTGCCGAGCGCGCTGGCGAACGCAGGCAGCGCAAACACGGCGTTGAAGTTGATCGAACCCGCGTCCAGCTCGCCATAGCGCGCCTTCAGGTCAAGGCTGGTGGCGGCGTCGATGTCCCAGATGACGCGCCCGTTGATGTTCCAGCCGTCGAAGTAGTCCAGGTTGTGCTGGCTCGTGTCGAAGCTGTTCTTGAACTCGCCGTCGGTGTGGCGGTAGTCGCCCGAGATGGAGGCGCGGATGTTCGGGGCGATCGCCTGGGAGTAGCGGCCCTTCACCGTGTAGGTGCCGTAGGTGCCGCCCGAGGCCTGGATCATGCCGCTGGGCTCGGCGGTGGGCTTCTCAGTGGTTACGATGATGGCGCCGGCTTCCGCGTTGCGGCCGTAGACGGCGCCCTGCGGGCCCTTCACCACCTCGATCTGCTGCAGGTCGGTGTATTCGCGGTTGAACGCCGACGGGTTGGCGATCTGGATACCGTCGAGCACGAAGGCGAAGCTGTTGCCGGCGTCGCGCGCGCTGTTGATGCCGCGGATGTTGACCTGCGTGTCGCCCTGCTCGGCCGAGCCGTTCACCAGGCTGACCCCCGGCGTCAGGCCCACGATGTCGTCCGCCCGGGTGACGCCCGCCGCCTGCAGCGTCGAGGCGGTGAGCACCGAGACGGCGGCGGGCACGTCCTTCAGGTTCTCGGCGCGCTGTCGGGCGGTGACCACCACCTCCTCCACCGCCGCGGGACCGGCCGCCGGAACCGTCTGCGCCCGCGCAGGGGCGGCGACGACCGCAAGGCCCAGGAGGGAGGTCCCGCAGAGGACGCCTGTCCGGAAGGTGGTGCGCATCGATGATCCCCCATCGCCCGCACGGCCCCGTTTTCGGCGACCTCGCGCGAGCGTGGAAAACCGCCGCGACCGCCGGGGACGGATTTCCAGGCGGAAGGATTGTATACGATATGCGCAATCGTCAAGGGTTATGGTCAAGCTCTCGAGGCGATCGGCGAAAGCGCTTGCAGTCGGAGCCGTGGCGCTGGCGACGGAGACGCCTTTCGCTTCGCCAGTCACCGGGTCGAGAACCACGCCTCCACCTCCGCCACCTCCACCACATCGGCGTATTTCAGCTGTAGGTCGGTGAGGTTGGCGAAGTGGTAGCTCTCGTGCTTGTCGGCGACGCACTCCTCCGGGACGATGGTGCGGTAGCCCCGCGACAGGCTCTCGACCGCCGTCGCCCGCACGCAGCCCGAGGTCGAGCCGCCGGTGACGATCACCGTGTCCACCTTCGCCCACACGAGGTAGCTCTGCAGCGGGGTCTCGAAGAAGGCCGAGGGCATGCGCTTGGTGAAGACGAGGTCGTCGGGCCCGATCTCCACGCGCGGGTCGAAGGCGTGGCGCTCGCTGTCGTAGCCGATGTTCTGCAGGCTGTCGGGCGTGTCGGTGCGCGTGCCCCACACGCCCGCGTCGCCGCCGTCGGCCTTGTAGGCGACCCGCGTCCACACCACCGGCATCCCCTTGGAGCGCGCGAGCCCTGAGATGCGGTTCACGTGCGCGATCTGGTCCGGGTCGGTGACGTAGGCGGTCTTCGGGAACAGGTCGGGCCGGGTGTAGGCCTGCTGGAAATCGACGTTCACCACCGCCGCCCGCTCGCCGAAGCCGAAGCGGGCGCGCGCGGGGTTGGCCTTCACCGCGGCGTAGAGCTCGCGGGCGGTCTTGTCCTCGCGGACCATGGTGGGCTCGAAACGCAGGTCGGACACGGCGATCTCCTCGGACGAAAGCTGAGGGGCGGTCAGCCCCATTGCGGCTTGGCGAGGCCCAGGAGGGCGGCGGCGCAGGTCAGGAGCCAGATGCCCAAGACGAGCGGGCGGCTGCGCGCCAGCAGTCCGCGGATCGCCGCGTCGGCGGCACCGTCCTCGTCTCCGCCGGCGAGCGCGGCGAGGGCGGGCCCGAGCGGCTTCAGTTGCGCGCGGATCAGCAATCCCAGCGCAACGGCGGCGGCGAGCGCCAGGAGCTTCAGCGCCAGGAACAGCGGCGCGGGCCACAGTCGCGCCAGCCCTGCCGCGCCCGCCAGGCTCAGAGCCGCCAGCAGCGTCCCTCGCATGGCGAGGTCGAAGGCGACCAGCCGTGGGCGGGCCTGACCGGGGGCGGAATGCACCCTCCAGAACGCCACCAGCCAGGCGAGCGCGCCGACCCACACCGCCGCCAGCGCCGCGGGAGGGACGGCGAGCCAGGCCTTGGCCGCGGCCAGGGCCAGCCCGGTGGGCAGGGCGAGGATCAGGGCGGCTCCCGGCGCCGTGTCGACCGCGTTCAGGATCCTCACCGCGGTCAGGCGGGCGGCTGCCGGCCGGTCCCGCCCCACGGCGAGGTAGGAGGCGTAGAAGGCGCCGAGGTCGCCGCCCAGCCAGTAGACGAACACCAGGAGGTGGAGGAAGGCGGCGCCCGCCACGATCATCGCCCGGCCTCCGCGCGTCCAACCTGACCTATGTCTATACCATTTGGCGGGCCCGCGAAGCTAGGAGTCGTCGGTCGCGTGGCCCTCGCCGTCTCCGCCGCGCAGGCGGGCGTTGCGGACGTGGTACTGGAAGCGGTCCGGTCGGTACCAGCCGTGGATCAGCTGCACCGTGCGCCCGTCGGCCCCGCGCATCACCCGTTCGATCTTCAGCAGCGGAGCCGAGGCGCCGACGCTCGCCGAGCCCGAGCGGCCGGATGCGCGGCTCGATCCAGTGATCCTGCTGAACCAGATCAAGC
>CAZZZR010000017.1:0-18396 GCA_964658605.1 uncultured Caulobacter sp.
GCAGCGTCGCGCGCGGCCTCCTGCGGGGAGGTCACGCGCTCGCCGGCAGCCGCCTGGCGCAGGATGGCGAAGAGGTCGGCGCGGCGGAACGGCTGCAGCAGGACGGCCTGCGCGAGGCCTTGCGCCACGCGCGCCTGCCCCTCCGGATCGGCGAAGGCGGCCAGGCACACCGCCGCGTCGGCCTGCGGCGCGCCCACCAGGCCCGCCGGATCGCCCAGCACCAGGCCGGGCGGGTCCCCCTCCCGCGCCCCCCAGCCGGCGAGATAGCGCAGCAAGGCGCGCCGGCTCGCCACCCCCGCCACGCGCAGGGCGACCGCCAGGCCCTCGGCCGCCGCAGGCGCGGCGCGGGCGGGCTCGAGCATCGGCGCGGGCAGGTCGAAGGCGAAGCAGGAGCCGCGGCCCACCGCCGAGCTCACGTCGAAGCGACCGCCCATCGCCTCCACCAGCCGCTTGCAGATGTTGAGGCCCAGGCCCGTGCCGCCGAAGCGCCGCGCGGTGGACTGGTCGGCCTGGGTGAAGGCGTCGAACAGACCCTCGATCTTGTCCGCGGGGATGCCGACGCCCGTATCGCGCACCGCAATCCGCACCGCGTCGAGACCCCGCGCCTCCACCTCCACCAGCACGCCGCCGGCCTCGGTGAACTTCAGCGCGTTGTTGACGAGGTTGGTGACCACCTGGCGCACGCGCGTGGGGTCGCCGGCCACCTTGGCCGGGATGGCCGGGTCGACGAAGGCGGCGAGGTCCAGCTCCTTGGCCGCCGCGCGTTCCCAGAACAGGCTCAGCACGTCCTCGACCAACTCGGTCAGGTCGATGGAGCCCGCCTCCAGCTCCAGCTTGCCGGCCTCGATCTTCGACACGTCCAGGATGTCGTTGATGATCGAGATCAGGCTCCGCCCGGACTTGGCGATCACCTGGGCGAAGCGGCGGGGCTTGGGGGCGAGGCCGGCGGTGGCCAGCATCTCGGCCATGACCATGACGCCGTTCATGGGCGTCCTGATCTCGTGGCTCATGGCGGCCAGGAAGTCGCTCTTGGCGCGGTTGGCGTCCTCGGCCAGCGTCTTGGCCACGCGGAGCTCGGCGGTGCGGGCGGCGACCTCGCCCTCCAGCCCCTCGACGTGGGCGGCGATCTCGGCGTCGCGGACGCGGATCTCCGACAGCATGGCGTTGAAGCCGTCGACCAGGAGGCCGATCTCGTCGTCGGCGGCGACTTCGACCGGGCGGCCGAAGTCGTGGTCGTCGCGCACCTGCGCCATGGCCGAGGTGAGCGCGGTGACGGGCTGGGCGATCCGCCGCTGCAGCCGCCAGGCGATCCCGAGCCCCGCCAGGGTCGCCGCGGCCGACGCGAGCAGGCTCGCGACCAGGCTGGCCAGCAACCGCCCGCCGACGCCCTCGCCCTTCGACAGCAGCACCACGCGGCCGACCTTGCGGCCGTCGCGGGTGATCGGCGCGCTGGCGCGGGTCGAGCGGCTGCTCAGCGCCGCCAGCCAGGAGCCGCCGTCGCCGTCGGTGTCGCGCACCAGCCGCGCGCCCTGCCCCGTCTCCACCAGCGGCCGGCCGTCCGCCCGCTCGATCCGGCCGTATACGACGCCCGGCATGTGCGAGATCGCGCGCAGCGCCGCATAGCTGCGGGCCACATCGCCCGCGTCCGCCGCCTCCGCCGACATCGAGGCGAGCACCTGGGCGGCTGCGGTCAGGCGCCCCGCCTCGAGCTGCCCTTCCCTGCGGCCGTCCTTCAGCGCGGACGCGGCGGTGACGAGCAGGACCGCCAGGCCGACCGAGCTGACGACGAGGGTGACGAGCTTGCCCTGCAGCGTCCGCTTCGGCCGCGCAGCTCCTCCGGCCGCCGTCTCTCTTGCCGCCATGGGCCCCCGCGCACGCACCTCGCAAGCGCTTACCCCGACTTAATGGACGCGGGCTTAAGCGGTGGGCATGGACTCGCCTCGCACCCGCACGCCGAGCCGGATACGATGAGCACGGGCTGATGAGCGTCGACCGCACGCCCGGCACCTATTTCCACGTGCTGGAGGACCGGCTGCGCCTCCTGTTCGTGGACGACGACCCGATCCTGCGCGAGTTCGCCGTGGTGCACCTGACGAGCGCCAACGCCGACGTCGTCACCGCCGCCGACGGGCGCGAGGCGCTGGACCGGCTGGCCGAGGGGGCGTTCGACCTGATGCTGCTCGACCTCGAGATGCCCGAACTCGACGGCTTCGCCGTGCTCGACGCGGTGCAGGCGAACGAAGCATGGCGCTCGATGCCGGTGATCGTGGTGACCGGGCGCGAGGACGTGATCGCCATCGACCGCGCCTTCCTGGAGGGGGCCACCAGCTTCTCGGCCAAGCCGATCAACTGGCGGCTGCTGAGCTACGAGATCCGTTATGTCTACCGCAACCACAGGGCGCAGGCGGCCCTGCGCCGCGCCCGCGACCAAGCCCGCGCGGCGGGTGAGAGCGCCACGGCGCGGCTGAAGGCGCTGGCGGCGGCGGGGGAGCCGCTGCTGCAGGAGGCGCTGGCGGCTGAAGGATCGCTGAAGGCCGCCGCGCAGCGCTTCGGCGCGTCTTTGATCGCCGCATCCCGGACGGCCTAGAGCCCCGTCGCCTTCGCTAAGACCTTCGCGGCGACCGCCGGGCTGAGCTTGCCGTCGTCGCGGTCGACCGAGAGGTTGGCGCGGCGCATGGCGTCGATCCCGATGCGCCCGACCATCGGCCGCAGCGCGCCCAGAAGCCGGGCGTCCCCCGCCCGCCTGGGCGAGACCAGCAGCACCGCGTCGTAGGTCGGCGCCGCGCCCTTGGGATCGGCCAGCGTCACGAGGCCGTCGGCGGCGATGCGGCCGTCCGAGGAGAAGGCGCTGATCGCGTCGACCGAGCCGTCCTGCAGCGCGCGGTACATGAAGGTGGGCTGGAAGCGGCGCTGGCCCTTGAACTCGAGCCCGTAGGCCGCGTGCAGCGCCGCCCACTCCGGCCGCGACAGGAACTCCAGGTCCGAGCCGAACACGAGTTGCGGCGCGTGCAGGCCGATGTCGGCGAGCGTCCTCACACCCAGCTTCGCGGCCTCCTGCCGCTTCATGGCGAGCGCATAGGCGTTCTCGAAGCCCAGCGGGCCGAGCGCCACGACGCCGTACTTGCGCTTCAGCTCGACGGCGAGCTGGCGCAGGAGCTCGGCGCGGGGCGGGTTGTCCTTGTGCGCCAGCACGTTGCTCCACAGCGTGCCGGAATAGTCGACGTAGGCGTCCACCTCGCCCGAGGCCAGCGCGCGGAAGGCGATGGAGGAGCCGAGGTCGCTCTTGATCCGGACCGGCGCTCCCGCCGCGCGCAGCCGGTCGGCCATCAGCTCGGCCAGGATGTACTGCTCGGAGAAGTTCTTGGCGCCGACGACGTAGCCGCGCGGCCTGGCCGCCCCCGCCGCCAGCGGGGCGACCGCGATCGCGACCGCCGCCAGCAGCAGCGCAAGGCCGGTCCAGACCCGCACGGAGGACCGCCGCGCCAGGCCGTGCTCCACCAGTCCGAGCAGCTGGTCCACCACCAGCGCCAGGGCGGCGGCCGCCGCACAGCCGAACAGCACCAGCACCCAGTTCTCGGTTTGCAGACCGGAGAAGATGTAGTCGCCGAGGCTCGTCTGGCCGACGGGCGTGGCCAGGGTGGCGGTGCCTATGGTGAGCACCGCGGCGGTGCGCACGCCGGCCATCGCCACCGGCGCGGCGAGGGGCGCCTCGACCCGCAGGAAGCGCTGGCGCGGCGTCATCCCCACGCCCCTCGCCGCCTCCACCACGTCCGCGTCGACGCCCGTCAGCCCCGCCACCCCGTTCCGCAGCATCGGCAGCATGGCGTAGAGCGTCAGCGCCAGGAGCGACGGCAGAAAGCCGAGCGCCGGAAAGCCGTGGCCGAGCGTCGCCTTCGCCAGCCCCGACAGCGCCAGCAGGAGCGGGTAGAACAGCGCGAGCAGCGCCAGCGAGGGGACCGTCTGCACCAGCCCCGCCAGCGCCAGCACTGGCCAGCGGACGCGCGGCGAGCGCGCTGCGAGCACCGCCAGCGGCAGGCTGATCGCGGCCGCCAGCGCCAGCGCCGCGGCGCTCAGCAGCACGTGCCAACCCAGCCGGTCGGGGAGGACGGCGAAGGCGGCGCCGATCTCCTCAGACATGCGCACCGCCCTCCAGCCGGGCGGCGACGCGCTCGGCCTGGCGGCGGGGCACGCCCATCAGATCGCGGACGTAGGGGTCGGCGTCGGGGCGCCCGAGCTCCGCCCCCGTCCCCTCCGCCACCAGCCGGCCCTCGCGCATCACGGCGATGCGGTCGGCGAGCAGCAGCGCCTCCTGCACGTCGTGGGTGATCATCAGGGTGGTGAGGCCGAGGTCGGCGTGCAGGCGGCGGTAGTCCTCGCCCAAGGCGTCGCGCGTGAGCGGGTCGAGCGCTCCGAACGGCTCGTCCAGCAGCACCACCTTGGGCCCGGCCGCCAGCGCCCGCGCCAGCCCCACCCGCTGCCGCTGTCCGCCGGAGAGCGCGTCCGGCGCGCGCCCGCCGTAGGCGGTGGGCAGCCGCACCAGCTCCAGCAGCTCGGACACGCGTGCGGCGATCCGCGCCTTGTCCCACCCCAGCAGGGTGGGCGTGACCGCGATGTTCTCGGCTACGGTCAGGTGCGGGAACAGGCCCACGCCCTGGAAGGCGTAGCCGATGCGCCGCCGCAGCGCGTGCGCCGGTCCGTCCGCGACCGGGCGACCGTCGATCCGCACCTCGCCCGCGGTCGGCTCGATCAGCCGGTTCAGCGTCTTGACCAGCGTCGTCTTGCCCGACCCGGAGCCGCCGACCACCGCCAGGAAGCCGCCCCGCGGCACCTCCAGGCTCACCCCGTCCACCGCCCGCACGCCACCCGGGAACACGACCGCGAGCTCGCGCACCGCGATCATCGCCGCCGCGGGCGCGGGCGGAGCGCTCAGGGCGCGACCACCGGCAGCCACACCGCGCTGGCCTGGTCACCGCCGCGCAGCAGCGTGATCGTCGCCTTCCGATAGTCCGCCGGCTTGGCGTCGAAGAGGCTGGGCACGAAGGTCTGCGGGTTGCGGTCGTAGAGCGGGAAGGCGCTGGACGAGACCTGCACCATGATCCGGTGCCCCGGCTGGACCACCGTGTTCACGTCCGGCAGGGCGAAGCGGTAGCGCTGGGGCGTGTTGGCCGGGATGGCGGTCGGATGCTCGAAGCTCTCGCGGTAGCGGCCGCGGAAGATGTCGGTGGCCAACGGCAGCTCGTAGCCGCCAAGCTCGGGCTGGGCGCCGTAGAGAGGCGGGAAGACGTCGATCACCTTGACCACGAAGTCGCCGTCCGTGCCCGTGGTGGTCGCGTCGAGGTCCACCATCGGCTTGCCCTGCAGGCGCACCGGCGCGGTCAGCACAGGCGTGACGTAGGTCATCACGTCGGGCCGGCCGTCGATGAAGCGCTGGTCGCGCACGAGCCAGGTGCGCCAGGCGTCGCTGTCACTGAACCGGACCGGCCGGGGGCTGTAGGGAACGGGCTTGGCGGGGTCGGAGACGTAGGCGTCGCCGCCCACCGCCGCGGGCTTCTCAGGCCCGAGCGCGCCGCCCGCCTGGAAATACATCGGGGTGAGCTGGGCCTTGCACCCGGCCTGGCAGGCGCCCGGCCAGTCGTCGTAGCGCTCCCACTTGTTCAGGCCGGGGTTGTAGACGGCGGCGCGGGCGAGTTTGGCCGGCGGACCGCCGCGCAGGTGCTCCTCGAAGAAGGGCAGCACCATGTCGCGCCGGTACTGCAGCGCCGTGTCGCCATCCCACTTGAAGACGCCCAGCGTGTCGCCGGGGCGGTTGATCTGGCTGTGGAACCACGGCCCCATCACGAGCCAGTTGTTGGACTCGCGCCCGGCCGCCTTGAGCGCTGCGAAGGCGTGGTTGGCGCCCCACATGTCCTCCTGGTCCCATAGCCCCTGCTCCCACAGCGTCGGCACGCTCGAGGGATGCTCGGCGACCAGCTTGTCCAGCGCCTGGCCCTGCCAGAAGGCGTCGTAGGCGGGGTGCGCCATCAGCTTCTGCACGAAGGGCAGCTTGTCGAGCCCGTGGGCGCGGGCGTAGTCGCCCGAGGAGCCCGCGGCCAGGAAGGCGCTGTAGTCGTCGTAGGCGTCGCGGCCGACCGGCTCGCCCTCGCCCCGCTCCGAGGTCTGCTCCTGCGTGTAGTCCAGGTTCGGGTTCCTGAAGGCGCCGTAGTGGAACCAGTCGTCCCCCATCCAGCCGTCGACCATCGGGCTCTCCGGCACCGCCGCCTTCAGCGCCGGGTGCGGGTTGAGCAGCGCCATGACGACGGTGAACCCCTCGTAGGAGGAGCCGATCATCCCGACCTTGCCGTTGGATTCCGGCAGGTGCTTCACCAGCCAGTCGATGGTGTCGTAGGCGTCGGTGGTGTGGTCGACCTTGGTGGGGTTGAGCGGGCCGACCGGCGGCCGCGTCATCACATAGGCCCCCTCCGAGCCGTACTTGCCCCGCACGTCCTGGTAGACGCGGATGTAGCCGGCCTTGGCGAACGGCTCGTCCGACAGCGACAGGGATTCCAGGAGCGTCGGCGCGTCCGCCCGCTGGTGCTTCTTGGCGTTGTAGGGGGTTCGGGTCAGGATGATGGGCGCATCGTGGGCCCCCTTGGGGATCCAGATGACGGTGTAGAGCTTCACCCCGTCCCGCATGGGCACCATCTCGACCCGCTTGACGTAGTCGACCGCCGCGGACGGGGCCTTGTAGGCCTTGGGCACGTCGTTGAACTCGGCCTCCTTGCCCTTGGTCTGAGCGAAGGCGGGCGCGGTTGCGAGCGCCAGCGCGGCGGCGGCAGACAGCAGGGTCGAGACGGTCAGGCGCATGGCGACTCCCTTGATCGTGAGATAGGCGTAGCGCCTGCGCGGGCGGGACGGAAGGAGCGCGCAGGAGAACGGAGGGCGTGCGCCGCTCCGAGCCCGCGGATCGGGCGCCCGCAAGCATGAAGGGCGTTCACTTGCGTTTCCCGTTCCGGCCCGGCGCTCGCGCGTATAAGACGGCGCCGCCAACCCCCAGGGGTAGGCGCACGCGAGGGTGAGAATGGCGGACGAACTTCAGGACGGCTCCGCGCCGGAGGTCTTGGTGCTGTTCGGCGCCACGGGCGACCTGGCGGGGCGGATGCTGTTCCCCTCGCTTTATCGCCTGGACGCCGACCACCGTCTGACCCGCGGCCTGAAGATCATAGGCGTCGCCCGCTCCGAGATGTCGCGCGAGGAGCTGGTGGCGAAGGTCCGCGCCTCGCTGGAGCAGCGGCTGGGCTCCGACGAGCTGAACGACGCAACCTGGGCCCGCTTCAGCGCCCGCCTCGACTACCTGCACGCCGACGTGACGGAGGAAGCCGGCGTCGCCGCCCTGCGCGAGAAGCTGGGGCCCGCGAAGGCTCCGGTCTTCTACCTCGCCATCAGCCCCAAGCTCTACGCCCCCATCTGCACCGCCATCGGCCAGGCGGGCCTGGCCACGCCGCAGAGCCGGGTGGTGCTGGAGAAGCCCATCGGCCGCGACCTCGCCAGCAGTCACGCCCTCAACGACGCCGTGGCCGCCGTGTTCGGCGAGACCCAGACGTTCCGCATCGACCACTACCTGGGCAAGGAGACGGTGCAGAACCTGATCGCGCTCCGCTTCGCCAACGTCCTGTTCGAGCCGCTCTGGAACAGCCGCACCATCGACCACGTCGAGATCACCGTCGCCGAGACCGAAGGCGTGGGGGACCGCTGGCCGTACTACGACGACTATGGGGCCACCGGCGACATGCTGCAGAACCACATGCTGCAGCTCCTGGCGCTGATCGCCATGGAGCCGCCCAGCGACCTCGGGCCGGAGGCGGTGCGGGCGGAGAAGGTCAAGGTGCTGCGCTCGCTTCGGCGCTTCGGGAACGGCGGCGACTGCGAGAAGAACGCGGTGCGCGGCCAGTATGGGCCCGGCGTGGTGGAGGGCAAGCAGGTCGCCGCCTACGCCGAGGAGCGCGGACAGGCCTCCAACACGGAAACCTTCGTCGCCATCAAGGCCGACATCGACAACTGGCGCTGGGCGGGCGTGCCCTTCTACCTGCGCACCGGCAAGCGGATGCCCGAGCGGCGCACCCAGATCGTGGTGCAGTTCAGGCCCGTGCCGCACTCGATCTTCGGCCCGCGCTCGGGCGTCGAGGCCAACCGCCTGATCATCGACCTGCAGCCGCAGGAGGGCATCAGCCTGACGCTGATGAACCGCACGGCGGGCGGCTCGGTGGCGGGTATGGAGCTGAAGCCTCTGCCGTTGAGCCTGGGTCTGGGTCCGAAGCTCCACCCCGGCATGGGCAGGCGCATCGCCTACGAGCGGCTGATCCACGACGTGCTGGAGGGCCAGCGCACCCTGTTCGTCAGCCGCTGGGAGGTGGAGGAGGCGTGGTCGTGGCTCGACGGCGTCTCGCGCTGCTGGGCGGAGGCGGGCGGCGCGCCCAAGTCCTACCCCGCCGGCTCCTGGGGCCCCAACGCCGCCTTCGCCCTGATCGAGCGGGACGGGCGGGAGTGGAACGAGTAGCCGAATGACCCACCGCACCGTCGCCGCCGTAACCGCGCGGATCGTGGAGCGCAGCCGCGCCACGCGCGAGGCCTACCTCGCGCAGATCGAGGCGGCGCAGGGCTCGCAGCCGGGGCGGGGCAAGCTCTCCTGCGCCAACTGGGCCCACGCCTTCGCCGCCCAGCCCGCGGGCGACAAGCTGAAGATGCTCGACCCGAACGCGCCGAACATCGGGATCGTGACCGCCTACAACGACATGCTGTCGGCGCATCAGCCCTACGAGCGCTACCCCGAGCTGATCCGCACCGCCGCCCGCGAGGCCGGCGCGACCGCCCAGGTCGCCGGCGGAACCCCCGCCATGTGCGACGGCGTCACCCAGGGGCGGCCGGGCATGGAGCTAAGCCTCTTCAGCCGCGACCTGATCGCCATGGCCACCGCGGTGGCCCTGAGCCACGACGCCTTCGACGCCGCGCTCTACCTCGGCATCTGCGACAAGATCGTGCCGGGGCTGGTGATCGGCGCGCTGGGCTTCGGCCACCTGCCCGCGGTGTTCGTCCCCTCCGGCCCCATGGCCAGCGGCCTCTCCAATGCGGAGAAAGCCCGCACCCGCGCCCTCTACGCGGAGGGCAAGGTGGGGCGCGACGCGCTTCTCGCGAGCGAGCAGGCCAGCTACCACGGCCCCGGCACCTGCACCTTCTACGGCACGGCCAACTCCAACCAGATGCTGATGGAGATGATGGGCCTGCACCTGCCCGGCGCCGCCTTCGTGCCCCCCGACACGCCGCTTCGCGACGCGCTGACGACCGCCGCCGTGCGCCGCGCCATCGGCATCACGGCCAAGGGCAACGCCTACACGCCCATCGGCCGCGTGGTGGACGAGAAGGCGGTGGTCAACGGCGTGCAGGGCCTGCTCGCCACCGGCGGCTCGACCAACCACACCCTCCACCTCGTCGCCATGGCGGCGGCGGCGGGAATCGACCTGCGCTGGGAGGACTTCGACGAGCTGTCGGCCGTCACGCCGCTCCTGGCCCGCGTCTATCCCAACGGCGACGCCGACGTGAACCGCTTCCAGGCCTCCGGGGGGATGCAGGTCGTGATCCGGGAGCTCCTGGCCGCAGGCCTGGCCCACGACGATGTGACCACCGTCTCGGGCGAGGGCCTCAGCGCCTATACGCGCGACCCGCAGCTGCACGGAGAGGGCGGCGTCGCCTGGATCGACGGCCCCGCTGCCTCGCTCGACACGGCGGTGCTCGGCTCCGTGCCGCAGCCCTTCGCACCCGAGGGCGGCATCCGGGTGCTGGAGGGCGCGCTGGGCCGCGGGGTGATCAAGGTCTCCGCCGTCAAGCCGCAGCACCGGCGGATCGAGGCCGAGTGCGTCGTGTTCGAGACTCAGGACGCGCTGAACGCCGCCTTCCGCGCGGGCGAGCTGGACGGGCGCGACCTGATCGCCGTGGTCCGCTTCCAAGGGCCGGCCGCCAACGGCATGCCCGAGCTGCACAACCTCACCCCGGGACTGGGCGTGCTGCAGGACCGCGGCCACGCCGTCGCGCTGGTCACCGACGGCCGCATGTCCGGCGCCTCCGGCAAGGTGCCCGCCGCCATCCACGTGACGCCCGAAGCCGCCCGCGGCGGCCCGCTCGCCCGCATCCGCACCGGCGACCGCGTGCGGCTGGACGTCGACGGCGGCGCGCTGGAGCTCCTGGTCGATCCGGCCGAGTTCGCCGCCCGCCCGCCGGCGCCCCCGCCCCGGAGCGAGCCCGGCTTCGGCCGCGAGATGTTCGCCCCCTTCCGCGCGGTGGTCAGCCCCGCCGACCGGGGCGGCTCGGTCTTCGCCGGAGCGGCGTGACCCTCAGGCGATGATGTCGGGGGTGAGCGCGTCCTCGAGCCGGGAAATCTCGTCGCGGAGCGCCAGCTTGCGCTTCTTCAGCCGCGCAATGCGAATCTGGTCGACCACCGGCTGCGCGACCAGGGCGGCGACGGAGGCGTCGAGGTCCTGGTGCTCCACCCGCAGCGTCGCGAGCCGCCTGCGCTGGGCGGTCTCGTCGGGCGCTGCGAGGGAGCCGGCGTCGGGAGGGAGATCGTCGTTCATGCGCTCGCGCAAGGCCGGAACCGGGCCGGGCCGCTCCCATAGCGCAGGCTGCGGCCCCGGCCAAACGGCCGTCCCCCTCACGCACGCGTGACCTGACAAGCCTGTAAGGAGGTGGTTCAATCGGATCGCAGCAGTTGGAGGCGATGAATGGCCATCGAAGCCCGCATCCGCGAACTCGACACGCGGCGTCACAACCTCGACCGGGCGATCGAGAACGAGATCCGAAGCCCGAGCGCCGACCAAATCCGGGTCAGCGAGTTGAAGCGGCAGAAGCTCCGATTGAAGGAGGAGATCGAGGGGCTGAAGCAGGCGCGGCCGCA
This sequence comes from uncultured Caulobacter sp., assembly GCA_964658605.1. GTDB lineage: Bacteria > Pseudomonadota > Alphaproteobacteria > Caulobacterales > Caulobacteraceae > JASLDZ01. The sequence goes on from CAZZZR010000017.1 coordinate 10,922, forward strand.
CTAGCCTTCCAGGCCGGCTCGGCGCGGCTCCGGAACGCCGGTTCGTTCTTGAAATGTTCCGGCTGGCGGGCGACGATGCGCCATGGCCCCGCCCGTTCCGGTGCGCGGCCGAGGCGCGCGTTCGAACGCCTCGGGCCGCTTCGAGTCGCTGAGCCGCGAGGGCTTCGACGACGGCTGGGGTGAAGCTGGGGACGCGGAGCCGCGCCGGCTCGACACCACGCTGACGCCCGAGCGCACGCGCACGATCATCAGCCGCAACGACAGCCCCGATATCGGCTTCGACCAGTCGATCAACACCTATCGCGGCTGCGAGCACGGCTGCATCTACTGCTACGCCCGCCCGGCTCACGCCTATGTCGGCCTGTCTCCGGGGATCGACTTCGAGTCCAAGCTCTTCTTCAAGCCCGACGCCGCGGCGACGCTGGAGAAGGAGCTGGCCAAGCCCTCCTACGTCTGCCGCCCCATCCACATCGGCGGCAACACCGACGTCTACCAGCCCGCCGAGCGGACGCTGCAGATCACCCGCGGCGTGATGCAGGTGCTGCAGCGGCACGACCACCCGTTCAGCGTGATCACCAAGTCCGCCCTGATCGCCCGCGACGCCGACATCATCGGCGAGATGGGCGCCCGCGGCCTTGCCAAGGCCTACGTCTCCGTCACCACGTTGAACAGGAAGCTGGCCCGCAGCATGGAGCCCCGCGCCGCCACGCCCGCCAAGCGGCTGGAGGCGATCCGCATTCTGGCCGCGACCGGAGCGCCCGTGGGCGTCGGCTTCTCGCCGGTGATCCCGGGCCTGAACGACCATGAGATGGAGGCGGTGCTGGAGGCCGCCGCCGAAGCGGGCGCGACCGAGGCGATGATCGTGGTCCTGCGCCTGCCGCGGGAGATCAAGGACCTGTTCAAGGAGTGGCTCGCGACCGACCACCCCGATCGCGCCTCCCGGGTGATGTCGCTGGTGCGCCAGATGCGCGGGGGTCGCGAGAACGACTCGGCGTTCGGCGGGCGGATGGTCGGTTCCGGCCCGGTTGCGGAACTCATGGCGCGGCGCTTCACCCTCGCGTGCCAGAGGCTGGGCCTGAACGCCCAGCACGCGCGCCTGCGCAGCGACCTCTTCCGGCGTCCCCGGGGGCCCACGCCGCAGCTCGACCTGTTCGGATGAGGCGAGGACGGGCTAGCGTGGGCGGATGCTCGTTCGCCCGACCATCCCCTCCGACGCGGCGGCGCTGGCGGCCATCTACGGCGACGCCGCGCTGAACGGGCTCGGCACATTCGAGGAGGCGCCCCCGACCCCCGCCGAAATGGAGGCGCGAAGAGGCCGTGTCGCCGCCCACGGCCTGCCCCACCTCGTGGCGGAGATCGACGGCGACGTCGTGGGTTACGTCTGCGCCGTCCCCTTCCGCCCGCGCCCGGCCTACCGCTTCACCGTGGAGGACAGCGTCTACGTCGCTCCGGAGGCGAAGGGCCGGGGCGTGGGCCGCGCCCTGCTGCAGGCGGTGATCGCCCACTGCGAGGCGATGGGGCTGCGCCGCATGGTGGCGCTGGTGGGCGATAGCGGCAACGCGGGCTCCATCCGCCTGCACGAGGCCTGCGGCTTCACCCGCGCCGGCGTCCTGCCGGCGGTCGGCTTCAAGCATGGCCGGTGGGTGGACGTGGTGTTCCTGCACCGGCCGCTGGGAGCGGGAGGCGCGGAACCACCCCTGGCGACCGGCTTGCGGCTGGAGGAGCCGTAGACAGGGCTCAGCAGCCCGGGGCCGTCTTGGACTGAGCGTCGCCGCCGCCCTTGAACGGACGGATCACCGCGCTGAACAGGCCGCCGAGGCTGATGGTGGACTTGGAGACGGCCGCGCTCACCTTCGGCCGGGTGAACGGACCCGTCAGCGTGATCGGCGCCTTGAGCTGCACGGCCGGCTGCGCGCCCTGCGAGGTGGCGCGCAGGAAGAGGTCCAGCTGCTCGCGCTTCAGGTCGATCACGCCGCCTCCGGTGGCGAGGCCCGTGCCCGCGCCGACCTCCAGCCGGGTCGCCCGCATGGCGCCGTCGGCGATGGCGAAGTCGGCGGCCGCGCAGCGCAGCGGCTCGCGCGCCTTGCCGCCGGCGAGCGCCGCGCCCACGAGGCCGAACAGGTCGCCCTGCAGCGCCTCGGCCTGCAGCTTCGGCAGCGTTCCGCCCGTCACCCTGACGCTGGCGCGGCCCTTCGCCGTGGCGGCGGCTTCGGCGAGGGAGGCGCCCACGCCCTCCGCGTCGAGGTGGGCGTCCAGCCGGCCGCTGAAGCCGTGCGCCTTCGCCAGGCTCGCGACCTGCACCCCCTGCGCGGCGGCCACGGCGCTCACCGCGGGTTTGGGATGGTCCGTGTCGATGGTGAAGTCGGCGCGCACCGTCCCGCCCGCCACCCGGGCCGTGAGCGGGTGCAGCCGCAACCGCCCGGCGTCCAGGTCCAGCCGCAACGCGACGTCACTCGCCGCCAGACCGAACCCGGTGGCCGTGGCGGCGGTGTAGTCGAGGCCGATGTCGTTGTGCTGCAGGCGCGCCAGGGAGAAGGGCGTGGGCGACAGCATGCGGCCGGACGGCCTGTGCCCCTCCGCCGGGCGGCCGGGCTGCACCCGGGCGACCGCGTGCTCCGGCGCCGAGGCCAGGAAGGTCGCGAGGTCGCGGGCGGTCAGCCGCTGCGAGTGCAGCCGCGCCTGGATCAGCCGGCGGGGGCGGCTGTGGTCGGCCCGCACCTCGCCGGAGAAATCGGTGTCGCCCAGACGGCCCCGCACCCGCGTCGCCTCCAAGAGCTTGCCGCGCTTGCGCATGTGCGCGGTCAGCGTGAACGGTCCCGAGTTCGGCGCCAGAAGGTTGAACAGGTAGACGAGGTCGCCGGCGTTCGGCCCGTCCGCGGCGAGATCGATGTCCAGATCGTCGAAGTCGAACGGCTTGCCCGTGGAGCCCTCGAGCCGGACATGCGTCGCGCCGTCGACCAGCGTGACCGCGATCGCATGGCGCTGGCCGGGCTTGCGGCCGTTCAGCGGTCCGCCGCGGGCGGAGACGGTGAAGGGCGCGTCCTTCAACACGCCGGCGCCGTCCAGCCTGAGCGGCAGGGCGGCGTCGGCGGGGTCGTGCGCGACGCTCCCCTGCAGACGCAGCCCGCGCTGCGGGTCGTCCATGTCCAGCCGGCCGCCCCGGATGTCGAGCGCGCGGGTGGCGCCCAGGAAAGAGGACGCGCCGCCCGAGCCGAAGCTGTAGTTGTTGTTCCCCGGTCCCCGCCGGCGCAGGTGCAGGACGGGATCGACCAGGAGCACGCGCGGAGCCTCCAGCCGCCCCATCAGCAGGGGCAGCAGCCGCAGATCGAGGTCGAGCGTGCGCACGCGCGCCAGCTCGCCCTTGTCGAAGCGGGGCGGGTCGGCGATCCGCAGGTCCTGGAACACGACGCGCCGGCCGTCCGCCGCGTGGCTGACGGTAAGCTTGGCGAAGCTCACTGGATGGCCCAGCCGCGCCGACAGCACCTGCCGCACCAGCCCGTCAGCCAGACCGCCCTGCACCGCCGACAGCAGCAGAAGCGGAGCCGCCACGACCGCGGCCAGGACGCCCGCGCCGATCGTCAGCCCGGTGCGCCGCGAGGACCCCGTCACGAGGAGGCCCCGGCGCCGAAGGGCGCCGGCGAAGGCTCCTCGCAGGTCTCGGCGCTGGTCTGGCATTCGAGGGCGTAGTTCAGCTCCGCCCCCGCCAGCACCACCATCATCGCGCTCCACAGCCACACCGCGAGACCGAGCAGGACCCCCAACCCCCCGTAGGTGTGCGAGTAGCGGGCGACCTGCGCCAGGTAGAGGGAGGCGCCTAGCGAGGTCGCCACGCCCGCCAGCGCCGCGAACACGCCGCCGGGCGTGACCCAGCGCCAGCGGGCGAGCCGCCGGTCCGGCGCGTAGCGGTAAAGCAGCGTCAGCGAGACGAGTGATATCAGCACCGTCATCGCCCATTTCATGGACACTTCCAGGACCTCGCCGTCGCCGCCCTCCAGCCGCAGGGCGCCCGTCTTGGCGAGGAGGCCGATCTCGCCGGCGATGGCCAGGGTGACGCCAGCGGCGAAGGTGACGGCGATCACGCGCCGGCGCAGCCAGCTGCGCGTCTCCCGCCGCCGGTAGGCGACGTTCAGCGCCACCATGAGCTGGCGCACGGCCGAACTGGCGCTGAGCACGCAGAGCGCGGTGAAGGCCAGGCCCGCGCCGAGGAGCCTGCCCGGCTCCGCCTGCGCGAAGCGGGGCGCCTCGCCGGCGATCACGGTGAAGACGTCCGCCGGGACGAGGTCGGAGATGAAGCGCAGCTTGTGCTCCACCCGCTCCGGCCGCCCGGCCAGCCCCAGGAACGATCCCAGCGCGGCGACGCCCGGAAAGAAGGCCAGAAGCGCGTAGAAGGCCGCGCCCGCCGCCGCCGCCGGGGAGCGGTGCCTGGCCCAGGAGACACCGGCCGCGACCCCCACCTCCGCCCAGCCGCGCAGGGAAATCTCGATGGGCGACCGGGCGTGTTCGGCGTGTTGCTGGGTCATCGCACTCGAAGGTCCAGCGGCCGTAAAGCTTGGCCGGGGCCGACGTTCCGCCCCGCTTCGCCTGTTCACGAGGCCCGGCGCAGCCTAGGCAAGCGCCATGTCCGAGGACCGCGCGAGGGTGGAGGAGACCTGGGCCGACGTGCTCGAGGGCGAGCTCGCCGCCCCCGTCGCCGCGGCGGCGGAGCCCGTCGTCCCGCGACGGGCGCGGTTCGAGGCGCCCCATGCGCCGTGGCGCGAGGTGCTGCTGCTGGCGGGCCTGTCCACCTTCGGCTCGGTCGCGATGGACATGTACCTGCCGGCGCTGCCCTCCATCACGCACGCGTTGGGCGCCTCGGCGGCCGCGGGGCAGGCGACGATCGCGGTGTTCCTGGCGGGGCTGGCGCTGGGGCAGCTCGTCTACGGCCCCCTGTCGGACCGCTTCGGCCGCCGGCCGCCTATGCTGCTGGGCGTGGCGCTCTACGCCCTGGCCACGCTGGGCTGCATGGTCGCGGCCGACATGGGCGCGATGACGCTGTTCCGCCTGCTCCAGGCGCTCGGCGCCTGCGGCGGCACGGTGATCGCGCGCGCGGTGGTGCGCGACCGCTACGCCGACCACGAGGTGATCCACGTCTTCGCGCTGCTCAGCATGGTGTTCACCCTGGCGCCCGTGCTGTCGCCCTTCCTCGGCGGCCTGGTGCTGCAGACGGCGGGGTGGCGGGCGATCTTCGGTGTGCAGTTCGCCTTCGCGCTGGCGGTCGGCGCCTGGGCCTTCTTCGCCCTGCCGGAGTCGCGGTCGGAGTCGACGCGCGCGCTCGCCCGGTCCGAGGACCCGGCGCGGAGCTACCTGGCGCTCCTCGCCCAGCCGCGGCTGGTGGGCCACCTCCTCACCGGGGCGCTGAACGCGACGGCGCTGTTCGCCTACATCAGCTCCGCGCCCGCGATCGTCATCACGCGCTACCACGTGGCGCCCTCGCAGTTCGGCTGGGTGTTCGGCGCCAACGCGCTCGGCATGATGGCCGCGGCGCAGGTGAACGCGCGCCTCTCGCGCCGAATGGACGGGCGGGTGCTGACGCGAGGCGCGCTGCTGGCGTCGCTCGCCGCCGCGCTCGTGCTCCTGGCCTGCGCATGGTCGGGCTTCGGCGGCTTGGCGGGCGTGCTGGGGCCGCTGTTCGTGGTGCTATCCTCGAGCGGCTTCGTGAACCCCAACACCACGGCCGGGGCCATGGCGGTCGATCGCAAGCGGGCGGGCGCGACCGCCGCGCTTCTGGGGGCGGGCTTCTTCGGCGTGGGAGGCTTGGCGGGGGCGGTGTTGGGGCGGCTGCCCCTGGAGCCTGCGCCGGCCATGGCCGTGGTGACGCTGGGCGGCGTGACGCTGGCGCTGGCGACCTTCGAACTGACCGTGGCGCGCACGGCGCGGCGGGAGGCGCAGGGCACCGCCGGACCCGCGCTCAGCGCCGCTCGGCCACGGGGCCGAAGCGGTTGAAGTCGGGATCGCCGGGCCAGGCAACCAGGAGCCCGAGCGCGACCACGAGGATCCAGCCCGCCGCCGAGCCCAGGATGGTCTCGCCGGGGGGAGCCTGCAGCGTCACCAGGATCAAGCCCAGCAGAAGGCCCGTCCACCACCCCGACAGCCCCGTGTCGTGCAGCCGCTTGGCCGTCAGCGTGCAGGCGACCACGAGCGCCACGGGCCAGCACGCCCAGGTCGCGACCGCCTGGACGGCGCCCGGCGGGAAGATGGCCGGCACGCGCAGCAGGATCACCGCCGGGGCCATTCCCGCGACGTAGCTCACACGCCCGACCCGCCCCGCCGCGTTGAGGAACAGCTGCAGGTCGGCCCGGCGCGGCGCGGAGGCGGGCGCGGGCGGGTAGCCGTAGCCGGTCCCCCGATCGGTCACGGGCGGGCGGTCACGCCAGCTCGATCAGGAGCTCGTCGGCGGCCACGCTGTCGCCCGCCTTCGGCCCGACCGCCTTCACCACCCCGTCGCGCTCGGCGCGGATGATGTTCTGCATCTTCATCGCCTCGATCACCGCCACCGCCTCCCCCGCCTTGACCTCGCGGCCGGGGACGACGTCGACCGAGACCACCAGCCCCGGCATGGGCGAGACGATCAGCTTGGAGGTGTCCGCCGCCGCCTTCTTGGGCAGGCGGGCGTGCAGCTCGGCGGCGGTGGGGGTCAGCACCAGCACCCGCGCCTTGGCCGCCCGGTGGCGGATGTCGAAGCCCTCCTTGGCGGGGGCGACGGTGACGGTGAACGGCTTGCCGTCCAGGCGGCCGTGCAGCAGCGACAAACCGGGCCGCCACCCCTCGACCTCCAGCGTGTAGGCGCGGCCCTCGTCGGGCATCTCCACCTGCAGCGCGCCGCCGGACTCGGTGAGGCGGACGGGGCGGGGCCGGTCGCCGATCCGCACCACCCAGTCGTTGCGGGGCACCCCGCCCCGGCGGGCCGCCTGCAGGCGGTGCATGTAGGCGGCGACGGCCGTGATGAGGTCGCGCTGCTCCGGCGTGGGGTCGAGGCCGTGGAAACCGTCGGGGAACTCGTCCTTGATGTAGCTGGTCGCGAGCTTGCCCGACTGGAACCGCTCCTGGTCCATCACCGCGGATAGGAAGGCGGTGTTGTGGCCCAGCCCCTCGATGTGCAGGTCCTCCAGCGCCCGCGCCATGCCGCTGACGGCCGCCTCCCGCGTCTCCCCCCAGGCGCACAGCTTGGAGATCATCGGGTCGTAGAACATCGAGATCTCGTCGCCCTCCCGCACGCCCCCGTCGTTGCGCACGGTGTAGCCGCCCTGCTCGCCCTCCGCGGGCGGCTGGTAGCGCACGAGGCGGCCGATGGAGGGGAGGAAACCGCGGTAGGGGTCCTCGGCGTAGATGCGGCTCTCGATCGCCCAGCCGTGGATGGCGAGCGTCTCCTGGCTGACGTTCAGCGGTTCGCCCGCGGCCGAGCGGATCATCTGCTCGACGAGGTCGAGCCCCGTGAT
>CAZZZR010000018.1:0-17535 GCA_964658605.1 uncultured Caulobacter sp.
CGCGACCAGGACGGCGCCCGCCGCCGCCGTCAAAAAGCCCCTCTTCATCGGCGTCCTCTCCCAAGCCTTCTCGGATGTCTCGGCGCAGCCTAGGCGCCCGCTCATGCGCCTGTCGACCCCGTGGCCGCGCCCCGGGGTACGCCGCCCCCTTGCCAATGGAAAGATATTCCGTAACACAGCGACGCGTTTCCCTTTGGTCCGGTCGTCGCGCATGAAGCTCAAGGCGTTGGTTCTGGCGGCCGCCGGCATGGCGACGGTCTCGGCGACTCCGGTCCGCGCGCAGGTCGCGGCTCAGCCGAACGGGCCCGGCTCGCCGCAGCACGCGCCCGCCGCGACGGAGCCGGGGGTGGTCGACACGGTGGTGGTCACCGCCCGGCGGCTCGACGAGGCGCGCGAGGCGATCCAGCCGGGGCTGGGCGCCACGACCTATACGGTCTCCAACCAGACGATTCAGGCCCTGCCCGGCGGCGACGACCAGCCGCTGAACCAGATCGTGCTGCAGCTGCCGGGCGTGGTGCAGGACGGCGCCGGCCAGCTGCACGTGCGCGACGACCACAACGGCCTGCAGTACCGCCTGAACGGCGTGATCCTGCCCGAAGGCGCCAGCGCGTTCGGCCAGACGCTCTCGCCGCGGCTGATCGACCACGTGGACCTGATCACCGGCGCGCTCCCCGCGCAGTATGGCCTGCGCACCGCCGGCATTCTGGACATCACCACCCGCAGCGGCCTGTTCCACAACGGCGGGCAGGTCTCGATCTACGGCGGGAGCCACGGACTGTACGAGCCGAGCGTGGAGTGGGGCGGCTCCTCGGGCGGGACCAACGTCTTCGTCTCGGCCGACTTCCGCAGAAACCAGCTGGGCATCGAGAACGTCAACGGCGCGTACGGGGCGACGCACGACCGCACCGACCAGGGGCAGGCGTTCGCCTATCTGGACCATACGCTCTCGGCCAGCGACCGGGTGGCGTTCGTTGGCGGCTACACCAACGACCGCTTCCAGATCCCCAATCCCGTGGGCCTGCAGCCCTCGGACGTGGGCGGCTTCGCGCTGGCGGGCGCGAACGGCGACTTCCCCAGCGCGCAGCTGAACGAGACCCAGCGCGAGACCACCGCCTTCGCCCAGGCCAGCTTCCTGCACGACGCCGGGGTCTGGACGGTGCAAAGCTCCCTGTTCGCCCGCTACTCCACCCTCACCTACAGCCCCGACGTGACCGGCGAGCTGCAGTATAACGGGCTGGCGCAGGCGGCGGCCAAGAAGGACACCGCGCTCGGCTGGCAGACCGAGGCGGTGTGGCGGCTGAACAGCGCCCACACCCTCCGGGGCGGGGTGATCCTCCAGGCCGAGCGGTCGTCGTCCAAGACCGACACCCTGGTCTTCCCGGCCGGGCCGGACGGCGCGCAGAGCTCCGACGTCCCCCTCTCGATCGCCGACCGTTCGGGCAAGAACCAGTTCACCTACAGCGTCTACCTGCAGGACGAGTGGAAGATCCTGCCGAACGTGGTGCTGAACTACGGCCTGCGCGGCGACGACTTCAACGCCTACCGCAACGAGAAGCAGCTGAGCCCGCGGGTGAACGTGGTGTGGACGCCGCTGCTCGGCACCACCGCACACCTCGGCTACGCCCGCTACTTCACCCCGCCGCCGTTCGAGCTGGTGGGATCGCAGACGGTGACGCAGTTCCAGGGCACCACCGGCGCCTCGCCCGGCGTGCAGGCGACCACGCCCTTCGCGGAGCGGCAGAACTACTACGACGCCGGCGTGCAGCAGAAGGTCTCGCAGCTTCCGGGCCTGGTGCTGGGGATCGACGCCTACTACCGCAACTCGCACAACCTGATCGACGAGGGACAGTTCGGCGCGCCGATCATCCTGACGCCCTTCAACTACCGCTACGGCTACATCGAAGGCGTGGAACTGAGCGCCAACTACGCCCACGGCCCGTGGCTGGCCTACGCCAACGTCGCGGTCGCCAAGGCGCAGGGGAAGGACATCGACTCCAGCCAGTTCAGCTTCAGCCCGCAGGACTTGGCCTACATCCAGAACCACTACATCTATCTGGACCACGACCAGACCTACACGAGCTCGGCGGGCGTGGCCTACACGTTCCGCGACGGCGCGCTGAAGGACACGCAGCTGGGCGCCGACCTGATCTACGGCTCGGGCCTGCGCGCCGACGGCGACGTGCCGAACGGGGCGTCGCTGGCCGACTACACGCAGGTGAACCTGTCGGCGAGCCACGGCTTCGTGCTGCCGGGCGCGGGCGACGTGAAGGTGAAGGTGGACGTCATCAACGTCGGCGACACCCGCTACGAGATCCGCGACGGTTCAGGCGTGGGGGTCGGCGCGCCGGAGTACGGCCCCCGCCGCGGCTACTTCATGGGCGTGACCAAGAGCTTCTGAGCGTCCGCTCCGCGATTGACGCGGCGTTCAGGCGCGGGCTGCTATCGGGAGGCATGACGTCTCCCCTCCCCATCGCCGTCGCCGGCGCGCTCGGGCGCATGGGCCGCGCGGTGGCCGCGGCGGCGGAGGGCGACGAGCGCTTCGCGGGGGCCGCCTGCTTCGATCGCGACGGCGCGGCGGGCTACGGGCTGGTCCCCCGCGCGCAGGCGCTGGACGGCGCCCGTGTGGCGATCGACTTCACCACGCCCGAGGCGACGATCGCGCTCGCGCAGGAGGCGGCGGCGCGCGGCGCTCCCGCGCTGGTCGTCGGCTCGACCGGGCTGGACGCGGCGCAGGAGGCGGCGCTGGCGAAGGCCGCCGAGCGCATCGCCGTCGTGCGCTCCGGCAACTTCTCGCTGGGAGTGAACCTGCTCGCCGGGCTGGTACGCCGCGCGGCTGCGGCGCTCGACGCCCGGGACTTCGACGTCGAGGTGTTCGAGGCGCACCACCGCCGCAAGGTCGACGCCCCCTCCGGCACCGCCCTGATGCTGGGGGAGGCGGCGGCCCAGGGCCGGGGCGTGGTGCTCGCCGACGTGTCCGTGCGCGCCCGCGACGGGATCACCGGCCCCCGCGCGCCGGGCGCGATCGGCTTCAGCGTGATGCGCGGCGGCGGCATCGTGGGTGAGCACAGCGTGGTGTTCGCCGCCGAGGACGAGATCCTGACGCTCAGCCACTCCGCCCGAGACCGCTCGCTCTTCGCGCGCGGCGCGCTGGCGGCGGCGCTGTGGGTCGCGGACAAGCCGCCCGGCCTCTACGACATGCAGGACGTGCTGGGCCTGAAGGACTGAGCGGTGCCGCTCGACCCCACCCTCGCCGACGCCACCTCCCAGCTCGCGGCGCTCGCCACCGGCCGGATCAGCGCCCTGGAGCTGCTGGAGGCCGCGCTCAGCCGCCGGCAGGAGGTCGACAGGCGCCTGAACGCCGTCGTCGCGGTCGACCCGCAGCCCGCCGTCGCCCGCGCCCGGCTGATGGACGAGCGCCGCCTCGCCTCGCGTCGGGCCGGCGAAGACCCCGACGCGCTCGGCCTCCTCGCCGGCCTGCCGATGACGATCAAGGACACCTTCGACGTGGACGGCATGCCCGCCAGCGCCGGGCTGGCCGCCTTGCGAGACCGCATGGCCAGCGACGCCGACGTAGTGGGCCGGGTGAAGGCGGCGGGCGGCAACGTCTGGGGCAAGACCAACGTGCCGGTGCGGGCGGGCGACTGGCAGAGCGCCAACGCCCTCTACGGCGCGACGTCCAACCCGTGGGACTTGGCGCGCACCCCGGGCGGCTCGTCCGGCGGGGCCGCGGCGGCGGTGGCGGCGGGGATCACGGCGCTGGAGATCGGCTCGGACGTGGCGGGCTCCCTGCGCGTCCCCGCCAGCTTCTGCGGGGTATTCAGCCACAAGCCGACCTACGGCCTCGTCTCCCTGCACGGCAGCGTGCCGCCCGGCCCCCACGCCGAGGCCGAACCCGACATGGCGGCGGCGGGGCCGATCGCCCGTTCCGCCCGCGACCTTCGCCTGCTCCTGTCGGTGTTGTCGTCCGCCCCGATCCCCGCCCGCGCGCCCCGCGCCGACCTCGTGGGCCTGAAGGTGGGCGTCTGGACCGAGGATCCCGCCTTCGTGCTCGACCCCGCCGTACGCCGCCGCGTGCTGGCCTTCGCCGAGGCGCTGATGGAGGCGGGCGTCCAGGTGAAGATCATCGAGAGTCCGGTGAACGGCGAAGCGCTGCTGGAGACTTACGGCGTGCTGCTGCTTTCGCAGGCGCGGGCGGCCGATCCCTGGGCGACCCGCGCGCTGTGGGAGCTCCTGCGCGGCCCGGCGGGGCTGGCGCGGCGGTTCGGGGCGGGGCCGCTGTCGTGGGCCGCGAACGTGCGCTCGGCCACCGCCCGCCACCGCGAGTGGCTGGCGGCCAGCGAGGAGCGGGCGCGGCTGAAGCGGATCGCGGCGGTGACGTTCGAGACCTGCGACGTGATCGTCGCCCCCGCCGCCCCCGTCTCCGCCTTCCCGCACGACCGCCGCCCCTTCTGGGCCCGCACCCTCACGCTCTCGGACGGGACGCGCGCGCCGTACCTGTCCATGCTGCACTGGCAGGCGCTGGCCAGCGTGCTGGGCCTGCCCGCGACCACCATGCCGCTGGGCCTCACCCCCGACCGCCTGCCTGTGGGCGCCCAGATCATCGGACCGGAGGGAAGCGACTCCAAGACGCTGGCGGTGGCCGAGGCGGTGGCCGAGGTCGCCTCCGGCTTCGCCGCCCCGCCGCTCGACCGCCTGATCCGCGAGGCGGAGGCCCCCCCAGAACCGCCGCCGACCCGGGCGAAGCGTTAGATTGCGACGTCCACCGCCTCCGCCACCGCCCGGGCGAAGGCCGCGCCGCCGTCGGCGGCGTGCTCGAGGTAGAGGTCGGGTTCGATCGCCTCAAGCTCCATCAGCCGCAGCACGCCCGCCTCGTCGCGCAGCATGTCGATCCGGGCGTAGAGCGGCGGTTCGGGGCAGGCCGCGACCGCCGCGGCGGCCAGCGCCAGCGCGTCGGCCGGCGAGTCGATCGGTCCGGTGAAGGCGCCGAACTGCGGCTGCACGCGGAAGTCGCCGCCGAGGGCGCGCTTGGCGATGGCGTGGCTGGCCCGGCCGCCGAATACGAAGACCGACAGCTCCCCCTCCCCGCCCACCGCCGGGAGGAAGGGCTGGATCATCGCCGGGCGGTCCAGCGTCGCGACCTCGCCCGCGCGCAGGCGCAGCGTGAGGTGGCTGCCGGCTGAGACCTGCGGCTTCAGCACGATCTCGTCGGTCCCGAACCGCTCGCGGGCGGCGGCGAGGTCGTCCGGCCCGGCGCGGTCGAGGAACACGGTCGGGAGCGTCGCCACGCCCTCGCCCTCCAGCTCGGCGAGGTAGGTCTTGCGCGTGTTCCAGGCCAGCAGCGCAGCGCTGTTTGCCAGCGGCGCCTCCGCGGGCCACGCGTCCAGGGCGGCGAGCCAGCGGTCCACGTCGTGGTGGTAGCCCCACGCCAGGAGCGGCAGGTGCAGGGCGGCGTCCGGGTCGGGGCCTTGCGTCCAGGGGCGGCCCACGACTTCCATCCCCTCGCGCGCCAGCACGGCGGCGTACTCGGCGAGGTTCCGCGGCCAGCGGTCGGCGTACTCGGTCTCCGACGGATCGGGGACCAGGATGACGATGCGGGGCGGGCTCATGCCCGGCCGCTAGCCGCCCGGCGGCCGCGCCGCAAGCCGTCCGCGTTGCCGCCGCCGCCCGCCTCCTGTAGGCGAGGCCCGCCTCTCCCGCTGGAACCCGCCTCCGCATGACCGCCTCTTTCGACGTCCTCGCCGTGGGCAACGCCATCGTCGACGTGATCGCCCCGGCCGATGACGGCTTCCTCGCCGCCCAGGGCCTCGCCAAGGGCTCGATGGGGCTGGTCGACGCGGAGCGTTCGGCGGCGATCTACGCGGCGATGAGGCCGGGGATCGAGGCGTCGGGCGGATCGGCGGGCAACACCGTGGCGGGGGTCGCGAGCCTGGGCGGCAAGGCGGCCTACATCGGCAAGGTGAAGGACGACGCCCTGGGCCGCGTCTTCATCCACGACATGCGCAACGGCGGCGTCGCCTTCGACACGCCCCCCGCGACCGAAGGCGAGCCCACCGGCGTCTCGATGATCAACGTCACGCCCGACGGGCAGCGGACCATGGCCACCTTCCTGGGCGCCGCCAACACCCTGACCGAGGCCGACATCGACGCGCCGCGGGTGCAGGCCAGCGCGCTCGTCTACCTCGAGGGCTACCTGTTCGACCCCGACGCCGCCCGCGCCGCCTTCGGCAAGGCCGCCGCGATCGCGCACGCGGCGGGGCGCAGCGTCTCGATCACCCTGTCCGACGCCTTCGTGGTCGGCCGCCACCGGCAGGCGCTGCTGGATTTCCTGCCCAGCGTCGACCTCGTCTTCGCCAACGAGGTGGAGGCGGTGGCGCTGTTCGAGACGGGCGACTTCGACGCGGCCGTGAAGGCGCTGGGCGAGCGGGTGAAGACGGCGGCGATCACCCGGGGCGAGCACGGCTCGGTGGTGCTGGACAAGGGCGCACGCACCGATGTGCCGACGCAGCCGGTGGAGGCGGTGATCGACACCACCGGCGCCGGCGACCAGTACGCGGCGGGCTTCCTGTTCGGCCTGGCCCGGGGCTATGCGCCGGAGCGCTGCGCCGCGCTCGGCCACCTCGCGGCGAGCGAAGTGATCGGGCACTATGGTCCCCGCCCCCAGACCTCGCTGGCGGCCCTGGCGCGAGACGCCGGCCTCATCTGAACGGACGGAGCGGCATGGCGCGCACGGGCGAGGTTTCCCGCGAGACGAAGGAGACGCGCATCCGCGTCTCGATCGACCTGGACGGGACGGGCAAGGCGACCGTCTCCACCGGCGTCGGCTTCTTCGACCACATGCTCGACGCCTTCGCCCGCCACGGCGGCTTCGACCTGCAGGTCGAGACGACCGGGGACCTGCACATCGACGACCACCACACGGTGGAGGACACCGGCATCGTGCTGGGCCAGGCCTTCGCCAAGGCGTGCGACGGGTTCAAGGGCATGCGCCGATTCGGCCAAGCCTATGTGCCCTTCGACGAGACGCTGACCCGTTGCGCCGTCGACCTCGCCAACCGCCCCTACCTGATCTGGAAGGTCGCCTTCCCCACGCCCAAGATCGGCAGCTTCGACACCGAGCTGTTCCGAGAGTTCCACCAGGCCTTCGCCATGAACGCGGGCGCCTGCGTGCATCTGGAGACCCTCTACGGCGAGAACAGCCACCACATCGCGGAGTCGGGCTTCAAGGCGCTGGCGCGGGCGCTGCGGACGGCGGTCGAGGTCGATCCCAAGGCTGGCGGCCAGGCGGTGAGCACCAAGGGCGTGCTGTAGCGCCGTGGGCTCCGTCGTCCTGATCGACTACGGCTCAGGCAACTTGCACTCCGCCGCCAAGGCGCTGCAGGCGGCCGCGCGGGTCGCGCCGCACCCGCAGAGGATCGTCACGACCGACGATCCCGACCTGATCGCCTCCGCCGACCGGCTTGTGCTGCCGGGCGTTGGGGCCTTCCGGGCCTGCATGGAGGCGCTCCAGGGCCGCCCCGGCGTGATCGAGGCTATGCGCGAGGCGGTTCACGCGCGCGGCCGCCCGTTCCTCGGCATCTGCGTGGGCATGCAGCTCCTCGCCACGCGCGGGCTGGAGTTCGGGGAGGTGTCGGGGCTGGACTGGCTCCCCGGCGAGGTCGCGCCCCTCGCGCCCACCGATCCCGCCGCCAAGGTCCCGCACATGGGCTGGAACACCCTGCGCGCCGAGACGCCGAGCCCGCTAATTGCAGACGGCGCGGACGTCTACTTCACCCACTCCTACGCCTTCGCGCCTTCCGACCCGCGGGCGGTGACGGCGAGCGTGGATCACGGCGGCCGGTTCACCGCGGCGGTGGCGCGCGGCAACGTCGCGGGCGTGCAGTTCCACCCCGAAAAGAGCCAGGCCGCCGGGCTGGAGCTGATCGGCCGCTTCCTGGCCTGGGCGCCTTAGCGACCCACGCGCGGGGCTTTCAGCCTACGCTTGTTGATGTGCTCCGCCGGCGCTTCGCCCGGCGCCTCTTCCGGCAGTTCGCCCTTGAAGTAGAAGCGCTGCCAGGCTTCGCGCATGGTCTCCGGGTCGCGCCTGGCCAGGGCGGCGTTGAAGGCGTTGCGGCGCTTCAGCCAGGCGTCGTACTGGCCGCGGAACTCCAGGTCGCTGTTCAGCGAGCGGGTCACCGGCTGCACCTCGTCCATCGCCCGGTGCGGGACCAGGCTGATGAAGCAGAACGGCTCGCTCTTCTCGAAGCGGATGCGGCCCGGCCGGGTGAACATCCAGTTCATGGTGAAGGGGAAGGGCACCCAGTCGGTCTCGACGAGGCCCTGCAGGGGCTGGATGCCGTCCTTGGGCAGGTTGGGCGGGCCGCCGCATTGCATGTCCCACCCTTGCGGGCTGCGGAACAGGTAGCCCGCATGCAGGGTCAGCACGCCCCCCGAGAAGTGGCTCTTGGCGAAGTCGGCGAAGTCGGGGTGCGGGCGGTCGGGGCGCAGCGTGATGTCGCTGGTGTGCGAGCCGCCGTTCCACTCGGCGGTGAAGGCCATGGGGCAGAGGATCTCCCAGCCGGTGGTGTTGGCCATGGTCAGCGGCAGGCAGCGGTAGGGGTGGCGCTCGGTGAAGCGGTCCATCCAGCCGCGGTTGGGGCGGCCGGGCACGATCTCCGGCGGCCGTGGCGCGACGGGGAAGCACTCCAGCTCCATGGGTGGAGTCGGCATCAGCGCTGCGGGGGCGCGGCGGCGGCCAGGGCGCGGAAATCCACGTCGGAGTCGGCGGCGAGGTAGGTGAAGGCCGCCCAGACGGCGACGTTCTGGTCCATCTGTTTGCGGTCGATCTTGTCGAGGGTGTCGTCAGCGGTGTGGTGCAGGTCGAAGTAGCGCATGTCGTTCTGCTGCAGGCCCGCGAGCGGGACGCCCTTCAGGCTCTCCAGGTCCGCGCCGCCGTCGGTCGCGGCCGCGGGCGAGACGTAGGTCGCCAGCGGGCCCACCACCTGGTCGAGCGTGCGGCCGAAGGGCGAGGCGGCCGCGCCGGCGGGCAGGCGCACGGCGAAGAGGTGGTCGGCGCCCTCGTCGCACTCGGAGGCGATCACGTGCCGGTTCTGCTCCGCCTGCGGGTGGGCGGCGACGTAGGCGAGGTTGGACTGGCCGACCTCCTCGGCGCCGAACAGGGCGACGCGGATGGTGCGGCGCGGGCGCTGCGGCATCTCGGCGATCAGCTTGGCCGCGGCGACGGTGATCGCCACGCCCGCGCCGTCGTCCAGCGCGCCCGTGCCCAGGTCCCAGCTGTCGAGGTGGCCGCCGATCAGCACGATCTGGTCGGGCGTCTCCCGGCCGGGGATTTCGCCGATCACGGTCTCGCTCGTTCCCTCGGCGCTGGTGGGCGTGAGCGTCAGGTGGATGCGGATGGGCTTGCCGCGCCTGGCCATGCGCTCGATCTGCTCGGCGTCAGGGGCCGAAAGGGCGGCGGCGGGTATCTTCGGCGTCGGCCGCTGCGCGCCGCCTGAGAAGTCGGGCAGGTAGTCCATCGTGCCGGTGTGGGGCAGGCGCCGGTCGTCGGTGGCCAGCGAGCGCAGCAGGTAGGCCACGGCCCCGCGCCTCGCCGCCTCCGACGGGCCCAGTCCCCGGATGCGGTAGTAGGCGCCGTAGCCGCCGACCGGCATCGGCTGGGTGACGACGGCGATCTTGCCGGCGAGCGAGCCCACCGGCGCGGCCAGCATCTCGTCGTAGGTGCGGAACAGCGCGATCTGCGCCTCGATCCCCTCCGGCGGGGTGGCGGTGGAGCCGCCGAGCGCGGTGACGACCAGCCGCTGCGGGAAGGGGGCCGTGACCTCCGCGGTCTCAGCCCCGCGCGTCCAGACGGTCAACGTGAACGGCTCCTTGTGCACGTTCTGGAAGCCCAGGGCCTTCAGCCTGGCGACGGCCCAATCGGCGGCGCGGTGCATGGCGGACGAGCCAGCGAGCCGGGGGCCGATCTCGGTGGTCAGGCCCTCCAGCACATCGTAGGCGGCGTTGTCGCCCGCGGCGGCGCGGTCGCGCAGCCGTTCCGCGTTGCGCGCCAGCGCAGGGTCCAGCAGCGCAGGCGGCTCCGTCGCCGACGGTGTGACGCCGGGCTGCAGGGCCGCGGCGGGAGGGCCGCCGCCGGGCGCATGCGCGGGGGGCTGGGTCTGCGCCTGGGTTCCGCTTCCGGCCAGGAGCGCCGCCGCGCCCACCACCGCCGCCATCGCCGTCTTCATGGACCCGCCCCGCTGCATCCCCGCTGCCTACAGGACGCGGGCCCCTGCGCTCAACCCACCGCCAAGGCGTCGCCCGGCTGGCAATGGGCGACGAGCTCGACCAGCGCCTCCCGGTCGATGGCGACGCAGCCCTCGGTCGGCGTAAACTCCGGCGAGGCGCAGTGCAGGAAGATGGCCGACCCCGCCCCCGGCCGCACCTCGCCGTCGTTGTAGCCCAGCGGCACCACCACGTCGTAGAGCCCATCCATCCGCCACATCGATTCACAGTGGGCGGGGTAGGGCAGCGCCACCTGGCGGTTATAGCTGTCGTCGGCGGGGTCGTCGCACCAGCCGTCGTTCGGCCCGATCGCCTTGACCGCAAGCCGGGACGCCGGAGCCGCGACCCGGTCGGGCCGGTAGAGCACGCCGCGCAGCGCCCACAGTCCGATGGGCGTGGCGTGGTCGCCCTCGCGCTTGCGCGACGCCGGCACGATCCCCGCCTTGCCGATGGCGCAGCGCAGGTTGCGCGCGCCCGCCACCAGCCGGCCGGCCGAGACGTTCAGGATCACTCCGGATCCTCCAGGGTGAAGGCCTTGGCCTGCTCGTCGTATGCGAACAGTTCGGCGTAGCGGCCCCACTGGATCGCCGCCGAGAGCGTCTCGTCGGCGTATTCCTCGCTCATGTGGTCCTCCAGCTCCTCGGAGAAGCGCGTGTAGGGCGCGCGGTGGCTGGGGCGCTCGTCGAGCACGCGGCGGATGAAGGCGACCAACGGCACGTGCGAGACGAGCGCCTCGGCGAAGAGCTTCTTGCGCGCGTCGATGTCGCCGTCGACGAAGCGGCGCCCCGTCTCGGTGAGCTGGATGTCGCCCGCCTCGACCACCGCAAAGCGCAGCATCGCCAGCGTCTCGGCGATCGGGAACAGCTCGTCGATCTCCAGCTGCAGCGTGTCGCCGAGTTCCGGCAGGTCGACGCGGCCCTCATAGCTGGCCAGCTCCTCCATCAGGCCCGCCAGCTCGTTGGTGGAGACCGGCGAGAGCTGAGTGCTGATCGTCACCGCCGGCGCGGCGGGAGCGGCCGCCTGGCCCGGCCGGCGGGCGGCGATGCCGGGGCGGCTCGTCATGCGGACGTAGACATCGTCGACGATCTTGCGGAACTCGGGGTCCTCGCGGTCGCGGGGGTGAGGCAGGTCGATCGGAATGTCGGCGGTCACCCGCCCGGGGTTGGCGGAGATGAGGACGATGCGGTCGCACATCAGCACCGCCTCCTCGATATTGTGGCTCACCATCAGGATAGAGCGCAGCGGCAGCTTGCCGTCGCTCCACAGGTCGATAAGGTCGGTGCGCAGCGTCTCGGCGGTCAGGACGTCCAGCGCCGAGAACGGCTCGTCCATCAGGAGCAGCTCCGGCTGCATGACGAGGCCGCGCGCGAAGCCCACGCGCTGGCGCATCCCGCCCGACAGCTCCTTGGGATAGGCGTTCTCGAACCCGTCCAGCCCGATCAGGTCGATGGCCTGCAGCGAGCGCGAGCGGCGCTCGGCCGAGGGGACGCCGAGCGGCTCCAGCCCGATCTCCACGTTGCCCTGCACGGTCAGCCAAGGGAACAGGGCGAAGCTCTGGAACACCATGGCGATACCCTCGCACGGCCCCTTCAGCGGCCGGCCGCGCCAGCGCACCTCGCCGCCCGCGGGCGCGATCAGCCCGGCGATGATGCGCAGGAGGCTCGACTTTCCGGAGCCCGAGCGGCCGAGCAGGCCCACGATCTCGCCGGCCCGGATGGTGAGGTCGACGCCGTCTAGCACCAGGAGGTCCGCTCCGCCGCCGCGGGCGTACTTCTGCGCGACGCCCTTCACCTCCAGCAGCACCTCGGCGGCGGGTGCGCGGGGAGGAGGCGGAGCGGGTCGGGTCAGGGTGGTGGAGGCCATCTCACGTCACTCCGCGCGCAGCCGCCGGGCGCCCCAGGCGAAGACGGGCTCCCAGAACAGCCGGTTCAGCAGCACCACGTAGACCGCCATCACCACCGTGCCCAGCAGCACGCGCCGCAGGTCGGCGTGCAGGTCGGCGTCGGCGATGTAGGCGCCCAGCCCATGCGCCTCGATCTTGGTCTGGCCCCAGCTCGCGACCTCCGCCACCACCGATGCGTTCCACGAGCCGCCCACAGCGGTGATCGCACCCGTGACGTAGGCGGGGAAGATGCCCGGCAGGATCACCTTGCGCCACCACACCCAGCCCTTGACCCGCATGGACGAGGCCGCCTCCAGGAGGTCGGCCGGGAAGGCGCTGGCGCCCGCCACCACGTTGAACAGGATGTACCACTGGGTGCCGAGGATCATCAGCGGCGACAGCCAGATGTCGGGCACGAGGTGGAAGCGCACGATCCCCACCACCACCAGAGGGAA
The DNA here is from genome assembly GCA_964658605.1 of uncultured Caulobacter sp. GTDB lineage: Bacteria > Pseudomonadota > Alphaproteobacteria > Caulobacterales > Caulobacteraceae > JASLDZ01. Next base: position 12,595 of record CAZZZR010000018.1, read on the forward strand.
GAACAGGATCGAGGGGAAGGCCGCCAGGAACTGCGCGATCGGCTGCACCGCCGCCGCCCACTTCGGCCGCAGCCCGATCCACACGCCGATCGGCAGCCAGATCACGCTGGCGATCAGCACCAGAACCATCACCCGCACGAGGCTGATCGCGCCCAACACCACCACGCGCAGCACTTCGGGCGCCGCGAGGCCCTCCGCCAGGAAGCTGAAGGCCCGCCAGGCCGCCAGGAGGCCCAGCGCGCCCAGGACCGCGAACCAGGCCCAGTCGACGTAGCGCTCCGCCTTCGGATTGGCGGGCCGCGGCGCGAGCGCGATGGGGCGCCCCACCCGCACGCTGGCGAGGCTCGACAGGAAGGCGCCCATCGGACGGAGCACCTGCCGCGCGGCCCCCGCGCGCTGCAGGAAGTCCAGCGCCCACGACCGGGCGGGCGTCGCGTCGCCCGCACCCTCGGCCCGGAACTTCTCCGACCAGGCCACCAGCGGCCGGAACAGCAGCTGGTCGTAGATCAGGATCACCGCCAGCATGGTCAGGAGGGCGTAGCCGATGGCATGCAGATTCTTCTGCATCACCGCCACCGCCACGTACGAGCCCACGCCCGGCAGCGCGATGTGGGTGGCGCCCACGTCGAACGCCTCGTTGGCCACCACGAAGAACCACGAGCCCGACATGGAGATCATGGCGTTCCAGATCAGCTGCGGCGCGGCGTACGGCGCCTCCAGCGTCCACAACCGCTTCCAAGAGCCCAGCCGCAGCGAGGTGGAGAGGTCGCGCAGGTCCTTCGGGAGAGTCCGGCACGAGTGGTAGAAGCTGAAGACCATGTTCCAGGCCTGGCTGGTGAACACCAGGAACACCGCCGCCAGCTCCGCCCCCCAGGTCTTCCCCGGCGCCAGGCTCAGGAAGAAGGCGAGCGTCAGCCCCTGGAAGGCCAGCGGCGGCACCGACTGCAGCACGTCCACCAGCGGGATGATGACCATCTCGGCCCGCCGGCTCTTGGCCGCCCAGAAGCCGAACACGAAGGTCGCCAGCAGCGACAGCGCCATGGCCGCGAACATCCGGAGCGTCGTCCGCAGCGCGTAGCCGGGCAGGTTGATCGGATCGAGCGAGATGGTCGGCGCGGCCGCCAGCGGCGTCAGCGTCTGACGCCCCCCGATGGCCACCAGCGCCAGAACGCCCACCACGAGCGCGAACAGCACCGCGTCCCACAGGGTGACGGCCGGGCCCTCGCCGCGCCGGCGCGCGAAGGTGCGCCGCAGGTCGAAGCCGGCCAGGGAGGGCATGTGCACGGCCATGGCGCCTCCGGTGCGGCTGCGGGGATCGTCTCGTGGCCCGCGCCTTAGCCGCCGCCGCCGCCCGCCGCAACCACGCCGCGGTCAGGCGACGCGCATCAGCCGCTTGCGCTCCAGGGAGCTCGGGATGCGGAGCGCCTCGCGGTATTTGGCGACGGTGCGCCGCGCGATGTCGACGCCCGTCTCCTTCAGGATCTCGACGATCCGGTCGTCGCTGAGCACGCCCTCGGCGCCCGGCCTCGCCTCCCCGTCGATCAGCGCCTTGATCCGGTGGCGCACGGCCTCCGCCGAGTGGCTCTCGCCCCCGTCGGTGGAGCCGAGCGCGCTGGTGAAGAAGAACTTCAGCTCGAACAGGCCGCGGGGGGTGGAGACGTACTTGTTCGAGGTCACGCGGCTGACGGTGGACTCGTGCATGCCGATGGCGTCGGCCACGTGCTTCAGGTTCAGCGGCCGCAGGTGCTCGACGCCGAAGGCGAAGAAGGCGTCCTGCTGGCGGACGATCTCCGCCGAGACCTTCAGGATGGTGCGCGCCCGCTGGTCCAGGCTCTTCACCAGCCAGCTGGCCTGGGCGTGGCAGTCGGCGACGAAGGTCTTCTCCTGTTCCGTGCGCGTCGCCCCCGAAACCTGCGCGTGGTAGCGCTGGTCGACCAGAAGACGCGGCAGGGTGTCCGAGTTCAGATCGACCCGCCAGCCGCCCAGCGGGTCCTCGCGCACGAACACGTCGGGCACGACGGCGGCGACCGGCTCGGAGCCGAAGGCCGCGCCCGGACGGGGTGTGAGCGCCTTCACCTCGGCCACCATGTCGCGCAGGTCCTCCTCGTCCACGCCGCAGACGCGGCGCAGCGTCGCGAAGTCGCGCCGGGCGAGGAGCTCGAGGTTGTCGAGCAGCGCGACCATCGCCGGGTCGCAGCGGTCCCGCTCCCTCAGCTGGATCAGGAGGCATTCGCGCAGCGAGCGGGCGAAGACGCCGGTGGGCTCGAAGCCCTGGCAGCGGGCGAGCACCGACTCCACCTGCGCCTCGCCGCATCCCAGCCTGTCGGCGACCTCGGCCACCGGCGTGCGCAGGTAGCCGCCCTCGTCCACGCCGTCGGCCAGCACCACGGCGATGGCGCGCTCGGACGGGGTGAAGCCCGCGGCGGTGATCTGCGCGTCGATGTGGTCGTGCAGCGTCTCCTCGCGCGCGACCGTGCCCTCGATCCCGTCCAGCGCTTCGCCGCCGCCATTGCCGGCGCGCGACCAGTCCACCGCCCCGCCCACGTCGGCGGCGGCCTCGGCCTGGCGTTCGGCGGGGGAGGCCTCGGCGTCCATGGCGTGGTCGGGCGCGTCCATGTCGGAGGTCGCCGCGCCGCCCGGCGCCTCGTCGAACGCCATGCCCTCAGGCGTGTCGGCGGCGGGGCCGTCGTCGCGCTCGCCCTCCGGCTCCTCGCGGGCGAGCAGCGGGTTCTTCTCCAGCTCGGCCTCGCAGAAGGCGTCGAGCTCGAGGTTGGAGAGCTGCAACAGCTTGATCGCCTGCTGCAGCTGCGGAGTGATGACGAGGCCCTGCCCCTGTCGGAGCTCGAGCCGGGCGGCGAGCGCCATGCGGCGGCTCCCAGGGGTGGCGTGAAACTTGCTGGGGAGCCTAGCCGCCGGGGATGGCGGGGAGGTTAACGCGCGAAGCCGGCTCGGCTATTCGCCGAAGCTGGAGCCGAGGTAGACGCGCCGCACCTCGGGGTCGGCCTTCACCTCGTCGGGCGTGCCCTCGAACAGCACCTCGCCGCCCGCGATGATGGAGGCGCGCTCCACCAGCTCCAGCGTCTCGCGCACGTTGTGGTCGGTGACGAGCACGCCGATGCCGCGCCGGGCCAGAAAGCCGATCACCTCCTTGATGTCGGTGATGGCCAGGGGGTCGATGCCTGCGAACGGCTCGTCCAGCAGCATGAAGCTGGGCTCGCTGGCCAGGGCCCGGGCGATCTCCACCCGCCGGCGCTCGCCGCCGGAGAGCGAGGGCGCGGGCTGGCTGCGCAGGTGGCCGATGCGCAGCTCGTCCAGCAGGCGGTCGGCGGCCTCTCTGGCGCCGCGGCGGTCCTTGTGGTGCAGCTCGGTGACGGCGAGCACGTTCTCGGCCACCGTCATGCCCCGGAAGATCGACGCCTCCTGCGGCAGATAGCCCACCCCCAGCCGCGCGCGCTGGTACATGGGGAGCGCCGTGATGTCGTCGCCGTCGAGCCGGATCACGCCGTAGTCCGCCGCGATCAGGCCGGTGATCATGTAGAAACAGGTGGTCTTGCCCGCGCCGTTCGGGCCGAGCAGCCCCGCGACCTCGCCACGCCGAAGGCTGAGCGAGACGCCGTTCACCACCGTGCGGCCGCGGAACGCCTTGCCGATGCGCTCGACGCGCAGCCCCTCGCGGTCGATCACGCCGGCCGTGACCGGGCGCACGCCGATCGGTTCGGCGGACGGGCGCACGCCCGCGGCGGGCTGGACCCGGGACGTCGGCAAGGGCGGCGGCTTGTCGCCGGGAATAGGCGTCAGCCCACGGGCGCCGCCGATCGGGGTGAGGCGCATCCGCCGCTCAGGCCCGCGGCGCCGCGGCGGGCGCAGCCGGAGCTGCGGTCGGGGCCGCGGGGGAGCCGGGCGCGGGCTTGTCCTTGGGGAAGAAGACGCCGCGCACCCGCTGAGGGCCCTTGCCGGGGCTGTTGGTCGTCAGGGTCGAGTGGCCGGTCTTCTGCTCGATCACGAGCTTGTCGCCGTGCAGCACGTCCTGTCCCTGCAGCAGGGTGACGTTGCCCGTGACCGTGATCGTGTCGTCGGCCGCGAGGTAGGTGCCGTGGTCGCCCTTCACCTGCTGAGTGGGCGTGACGTAGTAGAGCGGGCCTTCGACCTCGATCCGCTCGATCGACCCCATGTCGCCCGCCTGGGGCGCCTGGGCGGCGCCGGGCGCCTTCTTGGCGGTGTAGACGTTCATCAAGGGGGCGCGCAGCCGGGCCGTGCCCTGCACGACGTCCACGTTGCCGGTGTAGAGCAACCGCCCCTCGTTCTGGAACTGTTGCAATTGGTCGGCCCCGACGTCGACCGGGCCGCCCGAGGTGAACAGCCCGCCCGGCGTGGCGGGCACGGTCCCAGAGGCCGCAGCCGGCGGCGTCTTGGTCGCGGTCTGGGCCGAGGCTGAGAGCGCCACGGCGCCGGCCATCGCGAGAGCGGCGGCGGTGGTCGTCGTCGCCTGACGCATCATGGCAGCTTCGCTCCGGGCTGGGCGGCGGGGGTTGGAGGCCCCTTGTGGTTGTAGAGCACGGACTTGACCCGTCCGGTGAATGTGGCGTGGTCGCCCTTGTCGGACAAGGCGTAGGCGTCCCCCTCGATCGTGCCCGTGGGGCCGTTCCCGTGTGCGTGCGTCTTGCCGACCACGTCGCCGGAGTCGGTGTCGATCTCGCCCTCGTCGCTGTAGAAGTGGTTGTTGCGGCCGTCGTCCACCGCCACGTCGCCCGTGAGGGTGAGCTTATCGAGGGCCTTCTGCGCGCGGATGAGAGCCACACCGCCGCCAGGGACGATGCCTTCCTCGACGGCCGCACGGGTCGCGTGCAGGGCGTCTTCCACGCGGGCTTTCTTTTCCTTGAGCGCGGTCTCGGTCGCGGCGCCGACATTGATGACGGCGACACCGCCGGCCAGCTTGGCGAG
>CAZZZR010000018.1:17545-18133 GCA_964658605.1 uncultured Caulobacter sp.
CCAGGCGCTCTTGCAGCTTCTCTTTGTCGTAGTCGGAGGTCGTTTCCTCGATCTGACGGCGGATCTGGCTGACGCGGCCCTGGATGGCTGCCGTCTTGCCTTCACCCTCGATGATCGTGGTGTTTTCCTTGTCGACGACGATCCGCTTGGCGCGGCCGAGGTCTTCGAGTCCAACGTTCTCGAGCTTGATGCCGAGGTCTTCGCTGAGCAGACGGCCACCCGTGAGGACGGCGATGTCTTCCAGCATGGCCTTGCGGCGGTCACCGAAGCCCGGGGCCTTGACGGCGCAGACCTGGATGGTGCCACGGAGCTTGTTCACGACGAGAGTCGCGAGCGCTTCGCCTTCGACTTCTTCCGCGATGATGAGGAGAGGGCGGCTCGACTTGGCCGTCTTTTCCAGCAAGGGAAGGAGGTCCTTCAAGTTGCTGATCTTCTTCTCATGGATGAGGACGTAGGCGTTCTCGAGAACGGCTTCGAGGTCTTCCGCGTTCGTGACGAAGTAGGGAGACAGGTAGCCCTTGTCGAACTGCATGCCTTCGACGACGTCGAGGGAAGTTTCGATTCCCTTGGCTTCTTCGACGGTAACAG
>CAZZZR010000019.1:0-17905 GCA_964658605.1 uncultured Caulobacter sp.
CAAGCTTTTCGTGCGGGTTCGATTCCCGCCGCCCGCTCCACGGCTCAGACGGTTTTTGTCGGCCGTCACTCCGTCCGACTCCTCAGTCATTGAACCGACTCAACCGAGGCGCAGCAAGGCTTTGGCGGCTTCGACGGCCGTCCCCCCGTGGTGTGCGTTGTCATCCGTCCCCAGTTAACGGATGTACAATTGGGATGTTGCCGGCGTCCCACCGCGCACGCTATGTCAGCGAAAATTTCATCTGCCCGCGAGACTCATGCGTCGTGCGACAATATGACTACCGTCGCGCGCGGGAGGTTTTCAGCACGATCTACGTGTAGATTACGGCCGGGGCTCGCGGCTAATCTACAAGTAGATATCGGGTGGTGGCTCAACGACTGACGGGATGCTCGCTTTGATGATTGTCTAGCCCGCACGGCACCCTTAAACGCCCGTCTGAGTTGTGCGCAGGCCGTCATGGCTCGAGCCAGCATCGAGCGCTGGTCTCAGCGTCGGGCGGGTCGGCCGCGATCGCACCCACGTTTCGTGGGCGGCATCTAAATAGACCCCTCGAAGCTTCCCCGTGGATCGGTGCCGGAATTCGCCGTTTGCGGCGTTTCGAAGCACCAGTCCCAACCCTGTCCCGTTTTCATGCGTAGTTTGGACGGGAGGTGCGGGACATCCATGGTAGCGGAATCGCTGCCTGTTCAACAGGTTTCGCGAGACCTCCGCCTGGGCGGGTGGGAACTTCCCGCCGGGCTGCGGAACTCGAGGCTCGCTTTCTCATGGCGGCGTCGGAAGGCGCGCCAGCGGCTCTGGTGGTGTCCGTCGGCGGCGTGGTCGGGCTGATGGGGGTGAACGCAGCGGGGCTGGGCGTGTGCGTCAACTCGATCCCGCAGCTGTCCTCGCGCCAGGAAGGCGTGCCCGTCGCCTTCGTGGTCCGCCGCCTGTTGCAGGCCCAGAGCGTGGACGAGGCGGCGGCGATCGTCCTCGCGGCGCCCCACGCCACAAGCCAGCACTACCTCCTGGCCGACCCGGGTCGCATCCGCGCCTTCGAGGCCTCGGCGGAGGCGGTGGTCGAGCTCGCGCCCGACCCGCCGGACCGCGTGCTTCACACCAACCATCCGCTCGCGGCCCGGCACGACGAGCCCGCCGCCCATCGGCCGAGCAGCGAGGCTCGCCTGCGCTCCCTGCGGACCCGCCTCGGCCACGGCCGTCCCGCTCAGGCCGTCATTGAGGCGGCGCTTTGCGCCTTCGACGATCCGGCGTTCCCCGTGTGTCGGCTTAGGAGCGACGAGCCCGGCCTCGTCAACTTCACCACGGCCGCGATGGTCGCGCGTATCGAACGCGACGGCGGAGTCCGGGTGCGCCTCGCCGCGGGTCCGCCCTCGCTGGGAGGCTTCGCGGACGTGGACATGCCGGCGTGAGCGCCGCCTGGCTGGACGACGTGCGCGCGGGGCGCCCCGCCGTCTGGCTGCGCCCGACTTCGCTTCTTCCCGACGACCAGTTCCGATTTCTGCTTGCTCAGGGCGCGCGCGGGATTACGTGAAGCCAAACGGCGAGCCCGATGAACGTCGCCGTGCCGATGCCATATACGCGCAGGCCTTGTAGTCGAAATGCCGCCATTCCTGCGGGTAGACGGCGGCGCCCTGCGTCTCCTTCGCCGCCAACAAGGTGGTCGCAAGCCGCTCTGCGCCAGGAGGCGACATCGGCTTTGCTCCAGGCTCCTGACGCTTCGTGCATGCGCCAGGAGCCTCTTGGCGCTGCTCCAGAAACGAGACATTTGGTGAGGTGGATCGTCGGAGAGGTATCCCGATATGATCGCTTCAGGCGTCGCGGGTGGGCTGATCGGGTTTCAGCTCGTGCAAGTGCTGATCCTGTGGCTCCATGACTGGCTTCCGGCTTGGCCGCTCAACGATGTCGAAGCCGTTCGGCGTGCCGACAGCGTCCGCCGGCTCGTCAGAGTGACGATCATTCAGTCTGCGCCCTACACGATCGGATTGATCGGCAGCTTTCTGGCTTGGGGACGACCCTGGCCCGGCTGGTTAGGTCCGTGGCTGTGGATCAGTTACGGCCTTCTCTTCGCCGGCGAACTGCGCGCGTGGTGGATCCCCTACTTGTTCAAGCCTGAGCCGGATCGCGCCGCACGCTATCGCGCGATGTTCGGACGTACGCACGCGTTCTTGCCTGAACGCAATGGACTGACGCCGAACACCCTCCACGTGGCGCTTCACGCTTGCACGGCCGCGACGATAGCGCTTCTCGACATCGCCGCGATTGGCTGGACGGAACCGTAGCGCCATGAGGGGAACGTGGTTTTGCGGGACACAGACCTTGGCGGACCGACTTTGGCCGGCCGACGGCGAAGGCGGCTTCGGCCTGGAAGTTAAGCGGCCGAAGGAGCCTGGATCCACCCAGGCCGTGCCCGTAAACAGCGGAGCCAGCGCCATGGTGACGAAGTAGAGTCCCGCCACGGCGGCCGCGACCAGGAACCGGCGCAGCGTCAGCGGTCCGGGGCCGAACAAGAGGGACAGGCCAGAAGGCCCCGCGCGATGCCCAGCAGCATCCTTCAGAATCTTCTTCGGAGGGCTATTCATTGTCTGGCTGGAGTAAAGGTCGCGGGTTGCTTGGCCCGATCCACCACCTCATCGGCGCCTGGATCAGTTCGCCAGCCGACCAGGAGAGCGACATGCCGGTACCCTGCACTCGCACCTTCCGTCCGCTCGGTAAGGGATGGATCGAGCTGAACGCTCTCTGGAGGATGGGCGATCGGGGCGACTATGAAGAGGTCGCCCTCTTCGGGTCGACAGCGGAAAGGCAGCTGGGCTTCTTCTCATTCACAAGCGATGGGAAGCGCTCGGAAGGTGTCCTGACGGACGGCACGGACATACACCCACAGGCCGTCGCCTTTGCGGCGCAGATGCCGGCCGGCCTCGCCCGCATGACCTACTGGCCATCGGACGACGGGCTTGGCTTCAGCTTTGCCGTGGAGAGCCGCACGAAGAAGGGCTGGAGCCGCTTCCTGCGCCAAACCTATCGCCGCTCGATCTAGCCGAGCAGAGCCTGGGAGACCGCTCAGGGTCGCCGCGCGCCGTTGGCGTCCCGCCCGACGTCGGACGCTCGCGAGGTCGTCGCGGTGTGATGTCTCCGACGGGAGCGGACGACCGCTTCTTCAAGAGCCGCGAGAACGCCTGGGCCTTCCACGTCTGCAACCACTGGACCGCCGAACCGCTCAACGCGGCGGGCGTGCCCGTGACGCCGGCGCTCGACCTGTCCGCCGCGTTCCTGGCCGCCGATCTGCGATGGCGAGCCCACGCGGCTCATACGACCCGGCCCGAGGAATGAAGAGCCGGCCGAACACGGCTCCTGACGCGTCGGCCGGACCGCCTACGCGCCGTGAAGCGTCACCGCCATTGCAAGCCGGCGCTCACCGCCGGCGGGAATGCGCAGGACGCCCGGCTTCTCCCAGATGTCGCCGGTGAAGCCTTCCGGGTCGGACGATCCGCTCCAGGGCTCGATGCAGACGAAGGACGCGCCGGGCTTGGTCCACATGCCCAGCAGGGGGAAGTCGGCGAAGGCGACGTCGAGGTAGGGCCCGTCCCCGGCGCCGTACCGCACCGTGCGGCCGGCGAGCCGGTCGAAGATCAGGGCGTCGTCGGTGAAGAGGTCGTCGCGCAGCGACAGGACGCCGCCCTCGACCGGGGTGGGAGAGGGCTCGGCGACGAGCAGTCCCTGCGCGTCCAGCCTGCGTATGGGCGCGGGCTCGTCGTCGGCGAAGCGGATGGCGTGGTCGCGCCGCGGCCGTCCGTAGGGCAGCGGCCAGGCGAAGGCGGGGTGGAACCCGAAGCACGCCGGCATGTCGCGGTCGCCGCGGTTGGCGATCGTGGCGGCGAGGGTCAGCGTCGCGCCCTCGAGGCGGAACGAGAGCCGCAGCTCGAAGTCGAACGGATAGGCCGCCTGCGTCTGCGGGCTCGCCGAGAGCCGCAGCGTCACCGCATCGGAAGCCCGGTCCAGGAGCTCGAACTCGGACCGGCGGGCGAAGCCGTGCCTGCCCATGGCGTACGTCCGGCCGTGGAGCCGGTAGCCGTCGCCGCGAAGGGTCCCGACGATCGGGAAGAGGACGGGCGCGCGGCCGCTCCACACGCCCGGATCTCCCGTCCACTGGAGGAGGTTTCCGTCGGCGTCGCGCAGATCCTGGAGCTCTGCCCCCAACGACGACACCTTGGCGGAGAGCCGATCGTTGGCGATGGCGAAGAGGGTGGACATGGCCGGGTCTCGTCTTCGGGTCCAGACGTTGGGGTCGGCGGCGTAGCCGGCTCGCGCCCGTCCCTTAGCCGGGCCGGCGCGACGGATCGAGCGCCGGCCTTCGCCCCTCCACGGCGCCCAGGAGAACGGGCATGGCCAGGAGCACCAACGGATACGGCAGGAGGAGGCCCGCGATGATGGCGACGGCCAGCGGCGGCTGCACGCCCGGCCCTGCGCCGAGCGCAAGCGCCAGGGGCGGCAGCGCCAGGATGGCGGCCAGCGTCGTCATGGTGATCGGGCGCCGCGGAGGAGCGGGAAGATCGGCCGCCGACTTGCCGACGCTCCCCTTCCCATCGGGGGCGGTCTATGCACCGTCCGGCCGGCCGCATGGGCGCGCCGGAGAAGGAGGGCGAGGTTTGGCGGATGACGACGCGTGCGTCTACGGCGAGCCGGCGGCGGAGCTCGCGCCCGCGCCCCCCGGCGCGCGGCAGCTGTCGCCGTTGTCGCCGGGCGCCGGCGCGCTGGAGGACCTCGCGCCCGGCCGCTGCGCGGCCTTCGTCATGGCCGCGCCGCCGGGCACGCTGGAGCGGCGCTACGCCGTCGCCCTGGCGCTCCGCGCGACCGCGCCCGGCGCCCCCTTTACCGTGCTGGCGCCCAAGGACCGCGGCGGCTCGCGGCTGCGGGCCGAGCTCGAGGCGTTCGGCTGCACGGTGGAGGAGACCGCGCGCCGACACTTCCGCATCTGCCGCACGCCGCGGCCCGCCGCACCGTCCGGCCTGGACGCCGCCGTCGAGGCGGGCGGCCCGCGCTTCGACCCCACCCTCGGCCTCTGGACGCAGCCCGGCGTGTTCAGCTGGGACCGGCCGGACCCCGGAACCGCGCTCCTGGTGGAGACGCTGGCGCCGTCGGCGGGGGTGGGCGCGGACCTGGGGTGCGGGCTGGGCCCCGTGGCGCGGGCGGCGTTGGCGTCGTCCAAGGTGACGCGGCTGGAGCTGGTCGACCTCGACCGGCGCGCGGTCGCGGCCGCCCAACGCAACGTCGAGGACCCTCGCGCCGGCTTCCACTGGGCGGACGCGCGCACCGCGCTTGAGGCCGGCTCGCTGGACTTCGTGGTGACCAACCCGCCCTTCCACGAGCGTGGCGGGCGCGAGAGCCGCGAACTCGGCCAGGACTTCGTGCGCGCCGCCCACCGCCTCCTACGCAAGGGCGGAACCGTGCGGCTCGTGGCCAACCGCCACCTGCCGTACGAGGAGGTGCTGTCGGCCCTGTTCACGCGCTGCGAGGTGAAGGCGGAGCGCGGCGGCTTCAAGGTGCTGGAGGCGCGCAAGTGAGCGCGACGCTGCGCCTCGACCGGCTGCTCGCCAACCTCGGATACGGAACACGACGCGAGGTGCAGCAGCTCGTCAGGCTGGGCGTCGTGACCCTGGACGGCGAGACGCTGCGCGACGCCGACATGCGCGTGGCCGTCGGCCGCGACCTGACCGACCGGATGCGGGTGGAGGGCGCGCGCCTCGATCCCCCGCCCGGCCTGGTGCTGATGCTGCACAAGCCCGCGGGCGTCACGTGTTCGCACAAGGAGGAGGGGCGGCTGGTGAACGAGCTCTTGCCCGCGCGCTGGCGCCGCCGCGACCCCCAAATCTCCACCGTCGGGCGGCTGGACAAGGAGACGACGGGGCTGCTGCTGCTGACCGACGACGGCGCCCTGCTCCACCGCATCATCTCGCCCCGCCACCCCGTGCCCAAACGCTACGAGGCGCACCTCGCCCGGCCGCTGCGGGGCGACGAGGCGGCGCTGTTCGCGTCGGGCGAGCTGATGCTCGACGGCGAGACCAAGCCGCTCGCCAAGGCGGTGCTGGAGCCCCTCTCGCCCACCCGCGCCCGGCTGACGGTGACGGAGGGCCGCTACCATCAGGTTCGGCGCATGTTCGCCGCGGTGGGCAACCACGTCGAGGCGCTGCATCGCGACCGCATCGGCGCGCTCGACCTGCCCGACGACCTCGCGCCCGGCCACTGGCGCCTGCTGGACGACGCCGCGCTGGCGCGGGTGTTCGCGGGCGGCTAGGGCGCGCGCCTCCACACCTGCGACCCGCAAAGCGGCCGCACGAGACAGCCGGTGACCTTCAGCCGCGTCGGATCGAGCAGGCGCAGGTCGCCCACGTAGGTCTTGCCGTTGTCCGGGTTGTAGATGCGCCCGCCGCTCCACACCCGAGGGCCGCCGCTGAAGTGGGCGAGCAGGAGCATGTCCATCATCGGCCTCGCCCGCATGGCGGGGTCGGGATTCATCATGTCCTTCGCCGCGGGATCGGCCTTCAGCCGGCTGTGGTCGACGAGGAAACCGCAGACGTCCGCGCCGCAGGGCCGGACCTCGATCAGGCCGTCTCCCTCGGCGGTGCGCCACAGCCCCTCCAGCGGCGAGCCGGCGAGGGAGGGCGTCTCCCATGCGCCCACGGTCGCGGCCGCGAGGATCGCCGCGGCCACTCGGCGGAAGCGTCGGGAGGGGAGCCGCGCCGCTGGAACGGGCGGGATGCGGGAGCCTCCGGTCAAGGGCGGAGCTTCATCTTCTTGCGGATGTCCGGCGGCATGTCGCGGCCCGGCATCATGATGTCGTAGCTCGTCATGTTCATCTCAGCGGACCGCGCCGTGCGCTCGCCGGGCTGGACGGGGGCGCGGCCCTCGCAGCCGGCGGCGGGGGCCTGGGCGTCGGCCCGCTTCGAGCGGCGATCTGCGCCTGCGCCGCCCCCACCATGGACAGGAGCGCGGCGGCGACCGCCAGCACCCGGTTCGAGCTCGCGCCTGCGTCCACCACACGCCTCCCGAAGGTCGCCGGTTCTTCCGGCGGTCCAGCCTAGGCCTTCGCGCGCGAGGCAGGCTAACACGCGCTTGCGGGTTGATCCTCCGGATTGCGGGAATCGACAGCCGCGACCCCCTCCTGTGCGGACGCCCGCCGGGTGAGTCCCCCGGCGATCGCCGCCGCCGCCAGGCTCGCCAGGCCCGCCAGGGCGAACAGCAGGCCCACCTTCCCCTCACGCACGCCCGGCAGGGAGAGCGCGAACAGGGGCGCGATCATCTGCGGCAGGGTGTAGGCGAGGTTGAGGACGCCGAGGTCGCGGCCCAGCGTGCGCCGTGACGGCAGGAGGTCCAGCGCCAGCTGGGTGTCCGCCACCTGGCCCGCCCCGGCGCCCAGCCCCATGAGGAGGAAGGCGGCGACGAAGGCGGCCGGTCCCCGGGCGAAGACGAAGACGGCCATGGCGGCGGTGAGCACCAGGGCGGCGAGCCGGGCCGCGTCCCGCCGCGCCAGCCCCCGCGACACGGCGCCGGCGACGACGACGGCGGCGAGGAGGTGCGCGCAGGAGGCGATCAGCGTGAGGAGCGAAACCCCCAGGGTCAGCCCCACCGCGCCGCCGTCCGCCCCGTGCTCCGCGTCGCGCAGCCGGAACAGGGCGTATGGCGCGCTCAGCGAGGCGGTCAGCTGCAGGGCGAACCGCCACGCCCACAGCCGCAGGAGGTCGGCGCGGCCAGGAGGCGCGCTCCCCGCAGCGTGAACCGGCGACGACGACGCGTCCGTTTCGGTTTCCATGTCCGCCCGTGCGGCGCCGTTCCGGCGCATCAGGACGAAGGGGGCGACAAGGGCGGCGGTCAGCACGCCGACCACGACGTAGGCGGCGACGCCGAACGGGATCAGCACGGCGGTCACCGCGGCGCCGATGAAGCTGGCGATCGGCTGCGACGCCCCTCCCGCCCCCACCACGAAGCCGCTGGGACGGCGGAAGAAGCGCTGGGCGACGAGCACCAGCAGGGGCGCGATCGTGCAGTTGATCGCCACCTGTAGAAGAAGCACTGCGGCCAGGAGGTCGCGCGGCGTCCGCGCCACGCCCAGCATGGCGTAGCCCACGCAGATGGCCGTCACGCCGCCGAGCACCCACCGCCTGCGGCCGAAGCGCGTTCCGCCGTGGTCGCTCAGCCAGCCGACGCCCAGGTTGACGACGCTGGCCACCAGGGCTCCGGCCAACCCAAGGGCGCTGACCACCACGGGTGCCGAGGCCCCGTCCAGCGCCTGCGCCTTCGCGGGGAGCAGGATCGCCAGGAGCGGCATGTAGCTGAGCTTGACGCCGATGTCGGCGGCGGCCAGGGCGGCGAACACCCGCAGGTTCGCGTGCCCGCCTGAGCCAGGAGCGGTCGTCCGAAGCGTGGGAGTCAAGGACCGATCTGCGCCGCTTTCCACCGGCCACGGCTAACGCTCACGGCTAAGCCACGCAACGGTGAGCGACGCACGCCAGGGGCCCTCCCCAGAAAACAAGCAAGCTTGCCTTTTTCTTTGCAGTGGAGGACGGTAGATGAAAATCGATAGGGAGGGCGTGTCATGGCCCACGACGGCGATCAGCTACTCGGCGGCCAAATTGCGGGCGGCGCAGGGGGCGGCCAGGCGCGCTGCCCCGGTGACGGCTGGGCCGAGTTCATGGAGGCGGACTCGCGCACGCCGCCAGAATTCCTGAAGACCGACTCCTACGAATACATGGGTTCGGCGCCTCTGGCGGCCGACCGTTACACCAGCCCTGAGTTCTTCCAGCGCGAGCTCCGCGCGCTGTGGCCGAACGTATGGCAGTTCGCCTGCCGCGAGGAGGACATCCCCAACGCCGGCGACGTCGAGCTCTACGAGAACGCCGGCCGCAGCTACCTCGTCACTCGTCAGGCGGACGGGGGCGTGCGCGCCTTCCACAACGTCTGCCTGCACCGCGGTCGCAAGCTGCGGCTGGATTCGGGCTGGTCGAAGGACTTCAAGTGCCCGTTCCACGGCTTCACCTGGAACACCGACGGGTCCTTGAAGGAGATCCCCTGCCGGTGGGACTTCGGCCATCTGGGCGACGCCCACATGCAGCTGCCCGAGGCCCAGGTCGGCCGCTGGGGCGGCTACATCTTCCTGAAGGAGGCCGAGGGCGGCCCCACGCTCGAGGAGTATCTCGCCCCCCTGCCCGAACAGTTCGCCCGCTGGCGGCACGAGGAGTGTTCGACGGTGATGTGGGTCGGCAAGGTGATCCACGCCAACTGGAAGGCCGTAGCCGAAGCCTTCATGGAGGCCTGGCACTCGGTGGTCACCCACCCGCAGATCCTGCCGTTCACCGGCGACGCCAACACCCGCTACAACGTCTACGGCGACCACGTGAACGTGGCGCTGACGCCCTTCGCGGTGAAGTCGCCCCACCTGGCGGACAACGAGAAGCCCGACCAGTGGATCGTGGACGAGTTCCTGAAGTACAACGGCCGCGCCGGCGGTCCGGGACTGGCCGTCGTGGTGCCCGAGGGCGAGACGGCGCGCAGGGCGATGGCCGCGGCCAACCGCGACCGCTACACCGAGAGCACCGGCTACGACCACAGCGACGCGACCGACGCCGAGCTGCTCGACGCCTTCACCTACAACGTGTTCCCCAACTTCGCGCCGTGGGGCGGGTTCATGCCCAACATCGTCTACCGCTGGCGCCCGTGGCCGGACCAGGACTCCTGCCTGATGGAGGTCCGCATCATCGCCCGCGACCGAAAGGACGCCGACAAGAGCGAGCGGAAGGCCGTCACCATGCACATGCTCACCGATGAGGAGCCCTGGACCGCAGCGACCGAGCTGGGGACGCTGGGCTCGATCTTCGACCAGGACATGGCCAACCTTCCGTACGTGCAGGAAGGGCTGAAGGCGTCGAAGACCGGCGAGGTGAACCTGGGCGACTACCAGGAGATCCGCATCCGCCACTTCCACCGCACGCTCGACAAGTATCTGGCGCGTTTCGACAAGGCCTGAGGCGCGCGCCGTGCGCCTCGTCACCGTCTTCGGCGCGAGCGGTCGGCAGGGGCTGGCGCAGGTGCGCCAGCTCAGCCGCGCCGGGTTCGCTACACGCGCGGTCTCCCGCCGCCCCGACCCGTTCCTGGGCGAGGACATGCCGAACGCCGAAGTCGTCTCCGCAGACCTGGACGACGAAGCCTCGATGCGGGCGGCGATGGCGGGGGCCGAGGCGGTCTTCTACACCCGCCCCCTGATCCAGTTCGCCGATCCCGTGGAGCGGGTGAAGCGGCTCGCGGAGGCCGCGAAGGCCGCGGGCGTTCAGCGCGTGGTGATGAACACCAGCCTCGGCACGTCGGACGAACCCACCGGCGACCTCGCCTACGACTCCACCAAGGCGCAGGAGGACGCGCTGGCGAACAGCGGCGCGCCCTACACCGTCGTGCGGCCCGTGCTGTTCATGGACAACCTCCTGACCAACTGGGCGCTGCCGTCGATCGTCAACGACGGGGCCTACGTTTATCCGCACCGGCCGGACCTGGCGGCCAACTGGATCAGCCTGGACGACGTGGCGCGCTACATGATCGCCATCCTCGACCGGCCGGACCTGCTCGGGAGACGCATCACGCTGGGCGGGCCGGAGCGGCTGGTCCCGCCGCAGGTCGCGGAGATCCTGAGCGAGGCGCTGGCTAGGCCGGTCGTCTATCGCCAGTCGCAACCCTCAGAGTTCGGCCCGGCCCTCGCCGAGGCGTTCGGCGACGCCATCCCCTTCGAGCACCGCCCCGCCGTCGCCGAGCGGTTCGCCGACTTCTACACCTTCACCAACCGCGCCCCGCACAAGCCGTTCGAAGTGGACGTCGGCGCGCTCAACGCCTTGCTCCCGCTCGAGACGGAAACCATGCGCCAGTGGGCCAAGCGGCAGGACTGGTCGCTCGGCGGCCGCCGTCCGCCCGCCGGCTGACGCTCCCCTCCCCCAGGACTCCCATGGCCGACATCACGCCGCTGCGCATGCCCAAGTGGGGGCTCTCCATGCAGGAGGGCGCCGTCGTCGATTGGCTGAAGGCCGAGGGCGACGCCGTGGCCGAGGGCGAGGAGCTGTTCGAGGTCGAGACCTCCAAGATCACCAACGTCGGCGAGAGCCCGGCTTCCGGCATCCTGCGCCGCATCGTGGGGCGGCCGGGCGAGACCCTGCCGATCGGTGCCCTGATGGGCGTGCTCGCCGAGCCCGCCGTCGCCGACGCCGAGATCGACGCCTTCGTCGCCGAGTTCCAGGCCCGGTTCGAAACCGAAGGCCCCGGCGAAGAGGCGGCCGCGGCGCTCAAGCTGGAGCAGGTCGATATCGGCGGCGGCCGATCCCTGCGCGTCGGCCGCGCCGGACCGGATGAAGACCGGCCGGTGGTGCTGATCCACGGCTACTCCGGCGACCTGAACAACTGGCTGTTCAACATCGAGGCGATCGCCGCCAAGGCGCCCGTGATCGCGGTCGACCTGCCCGGCCACGGCGGCTCGACCAAGGAGGTGGGCGACGGCTCGCTCGACGCCCTGGCGAAGGACGTGGGCGAGGCGCTGGACGCGCTGGGCGTGACCCGCGCGACCCTGGTCGGCCACTCGCTGGGGGCGGCCGTCGCCATGCGGCTGGCGCAGACCCGGCCGGCATTCGCCACAGGCCTGGTGCTGGTCTCCCCCGCCTACCTGCCCGGAGGGTCGCTGAACGCGGAGTTCCTCGACGGCGTGGTCGAGGCGCAGAAGGCCCGCAGCCTCAAGCCCGTGCTGGAGCTGCTGGTCGCCGACCCGGAATCCGTCAGCCGCGACATGGTCGAGGACATGCTCAAGTTCAAACGCACCGACGGGGCGGAGGAGGTGCTCGGGCTCTTGCGCGACCGCATGGTCTCCGGCGCCGACAAGGGCGCCATCGACCTCGCCGCCCTGCCCGCCGCGCATGTCATCGCCTCGCGCGAAGACCGCATCGTCGGCGCCCCCGACGCGGCCGCCCTGCCTCCCGGCTGGCGCGTCAGCTGGATCGAGGGCGCGGGCCACTTGCCGCACCTAGAGAAGGCGGCCGAGGTGAACGCGCTGATCGTCGCCGGGCTCTAGGCTTCGCTACTCCGCCGCCACCGCCGGCGGCGCCACGTCCTCGTCGCGCAGGCTCAGCAGCGTGCGTGAGATGAAGGCCCTCAACCGGACGCGCCGCTCGCGGTTGTCCCAGATGTCGCGGTTGAGGAGAAGCCCCTCCATCGAGGCGATGCAGTAGTCCATCGCCAGTTCGTAGCGCTCGACGTTCTTTTGCCACTCCGGAAATACCGCCAGCACCGCCTCCCGCTCCACCCGGTCGTAGCGCCGCGCCTTGGGCAGGAAGATCTCGCGCAGCTCCGGGTCTGTCCGGCTGGCCATCGTCAGCTCGAGGTAGGCGGCGTATTCACGGGTGAGCAGGCTCTGCCAGTAGAGCTCGATGCCCGCATGCTCCTTGATGCGCTCGACCTCCGACAACCCCTTGATGCGAGTGAGGAAGACCTCCATCCGCTTGTAGAAGGTGTAGTCGATGACCGCGGAGATCAGCTCCTGCTTGGTCGCGTAGTGGTGCAGCATGGCGCCGCGCGAGATGTCGGCGGTGGCGGCGATCACCTGCGTCGTCGTGTTGGCGTAGCCGTGCTTCTCCAGGCAGTCGACGGCCGCCTCCAGCACGGCGATACGGGTCTGGACGCTCTTGCGCTGCTGCCAGCTCGCGCCCTCGATCCCCAGACCTTCGGGCTCCAGTTCGGCGAGTTTCGCCTCGTGGCTTCGCGCCATCCCTCATCCTCTCAGACGACCCGTCCGGTTACGGACGCGCCCGCCGGTCGCCGCCTCTCTACAGACCAAGCGCCGTACGCGCCAAGATGTTGCGCTGCACTTCGCTCGACCCGCCGTAGATGGAGGCCGCCCGGCTGTTCAGATAGCGGGCCGTGGTGGTCAATCCCCAGGCAGGGCCGACGGGAGGCGTGTTGGCGCCCGCGCCCAGGGCGTCGCGCTGGTCGGCCGCGCCGTAGACGCCCAGTCCCTCGAGCGCCAGCTCCGTCACCTTCTGCATCGTCTCGCTGGCCTTGAGCTTGAGCATGGAGGCGGTCGCGTCGCTGACGGGCGCGCCGGTGGAGAGGCCCGAGATCACCCGCAGCTCCCCGAACGCCATGGCCTCGACCTCGGCCTCCAGCTCGGCCAGCCGGCGGCGGAAGGCGCCGGCCTCGTCGCGCCGCAGGGTCTCGAGCACCGTCCGCCTGATCTTTCTCAGCGCCGTCTTCAGCCGTGCGCCCTGGAAGCCGCCGCCGCGCTCGAACTGCAGCAGGTATTTGGCCACCGCCCAGCCGTCGTTCTCGGCCCCCACGCGGTTGGCGACGGGGATGCGCACCCCGTCGAAGAAGCACTGGTTCACCTCGTGCTCGCCCGAGATGGAGATGATCGGCTTCACCGTCAGCCCGGGCGTCGCCATGTCGAGCAGCAGGAAGGTGATGCCGGCTTGCGGTTTGCCCTCGGTGGACGTCCGCACCAGCAGGAACATCCAGTTGGCATGCTGGGCGTGCGTGGTCCAGATCTTGGTCCCGTCCACTACGTAGTCGTCTCCGTCGCGCACGGCGCGGCACTGCAGCGAGGCGAGGTCGGAGCCGGAGCCCGGCTCGCTGTAGCCCTGGCACCAGTAGGCGTCGCCAGACAGGATCGCGGGCAGGTGGCGCGCCTGCTGTTCCGCCGTGCCGTGGCCGATCAGGACGGGTCCGCACATCTGCAACCCCATGGCGGGAATCGACGGCGTCCCTGCTTCCGCCAGCTCGTTCTCGAACACATAGCGCTGCACCGGACTGAAGCCCGCCCCCCCGTGCTCGACGGGCCAGGCCGGAGCGATCCAGCCCCGCTCATGGAGGATGCGGTGCCAGCGACGGTTGACGTCCGGCTCGGCGAAGACGCCGGCCTGACGCGCCGTCGCTTCGCGGAGGTCCGGGGTGAACCTGTCGTCGAGGAAGCGGCGCACCTCGCCGCGGAAGGCTTCGTCCTCCGGCGCGAGCCGCACGTCCATCGCCGCCACTCCCCGCCTCGCGCTTTTCACTTGCGCTTCGACAACTCTGAAACTCTAGTATCCCGAGGAAAAAGACAAGCCGTCCGGTTTTTTCCGAGCGCGGCGAGACGGGCGGAGGACGTGATGGACCTGGGTCTTAAGGGCATGAAGGCCGTGCTGGCGGGGGCCAGCAAGGGCATCGGCCGCGCGACCGCCGAAGCGCTCGCCGGCGAAGGCTGCGACGTGGCGATCTGCGCCCGTGGGCAGGAGGGGGTCGATGCGGCCGTCGCCTCCCTCAAGGCGAAGGGCGTGCAGGCGTACGGCGCCGCGGTCGACATGGCGGACGCCCCCGCCTACGGCGCCTGGGTCGAGTTCGCGGCGGGGCAGCTGGGCGGCTGCGACATCTTCATATCCTTCGCCTCGGCCGGCGGCGGCCCCGCCAGCGAGGAGACGTGGAAGGCCACCATGGACCTCGACGTCCTGGCCACCTTCCGCGGCATCCAGGCCGCCATGCCGCACCTGGAGAAGTCCAAGGCGGGCTCGATCGTGGTGAT
The DNA here is from genome assembly GCA_964658605.1 of uncultured Caulobacter sp. Classification (GTDB taxonomy): domain Bacteria; phylum Pseudomonadota; class Alphaproteobacteria; order Caulobacterales; family Caulobacteraceae; genus JASLDZ01. The sequence continues at coordinate 14,564 of CAZZZR010000019.1, forward strand.
CTCGTCCACCGCGGCGTTGGAGGACTTCTTCGGACCGCAGGCCTACAACGCCATGAAGGCGGCGGTGATCAACTACGCCTCGGCGCTGTCGCAGGCGCTGGCCCCCAAAGGCATCCGCGTCAACACCGTCTCCCCCGGCCCCGTGTTCATCGACGGCGGCGCCTGGGACATGATCAAGACCCACATGACCGCCCTCTACGACGGCACGCTGAAGACCATCCCCATGGGCCGGATGGGCACCGGCGAGGAGGTCGGCAAGGCGATCGCCTTCGTGGCCTCGCCCGCCTGCCCGTTCATGACGGGGACGAACCTCGTCATCGACGGGGGGACCACCAAGCGCGTCCAGTACTGAGGGCGTCGCCATGTCCGATCATGTGAAGAAGCGGATCGACGTGGTGCTGGTCGCGGGCGGCAAGTACCACGACATCGACCACGCCCGGTTGGAGCTGCTCAAACTGATGGCCGAGGACGACCGCATGCGGGTGCGCGTGTTCGAGGACTACGCCAACCTGGAGGCGATCTCCAAAGCGGACGTGCTCGTCACCTACACCTGTGACGTCATCCCGCCGCTGCACGTGCAGGAAGCCCTACGAGAGTGGGTGAAGACGGGCGGCCGCTGGTACGCGCTGCACGGCACCAACTCGATCCTGCGCTGGCTGCCGAACGGCCTGGTCGACGCCCCGCGCTGGGCGCCGGTGTTCATGGAGACCCTGGGCAGCCAATTCATCGCCCACCCGCCGATCGCCCCCTACCGCGTCACCGTCGCCGACCCGACGCACCCGCTGGTCAAGGGCGTCGAGCCCTTCGACGCCACCGACGAGCACTACCTGGTCGAGACCCACGGCGACCTGCACGTGCTCTTGGAGACCGAGTTCGGCGGCGAGGCGACCGGGTTCGCCGAGGCCGACTGGCCGCACGGCAAGCACCCCGTCTTCTACATCCACGAGATCGGCGAGGGCGCGGTGCTCTACCTCACGCTGGGACACTGCCGCGGCCACTACGACCTGAACGTGCTGGGCGTCGACTTCTACGAGGTGCCCGAGAAGGGCAGCTGGGACCTGCCGGTGTTCTACGACCTGCTGCGACGAGGGCTTGCCTGGTGCAAGGCGCCGGTGCTGGAGCGCAAGGGAGCGGGCGCATGACCTACCTGCATGTGACGCTGGAGGTGCGCGCGGCGGAGGTCGCGCGTTTCAAGGCGGTGATGGCGCGCATCCAGCCGGTGGTGGAAGGCGCGGGCTGGAAGCTCGCGGGCGCCTTCCAGCAGCGTACCGGCAGGCTCAACACCATCATCGACCTGTGGGAGCTCGAGGACATGGGCGCCTACGACCGCGGCATCGGCACGCTGGTCGCTCACCCCGAGTTCGCGAAGATCAAAGCCGAGCTCGACGCCTGCGTGGCGAGCGAGACGGTCGTGTTCGCCGACCGGATTACCTACTGACGCCAGCAATCTCGATCCTCCCCATCGCAGATGGGGAGGTGGCCCGGAGGGCCGGCGGGGCCGCTCGCGCAGCGAGCGGAACACCGCGAGCGCCGGCGTCTTCCGCGCTGTCGTGCGGCCCCCTCCCGGCTTCGCGGGCCCTCCCCCATGCGCGGCATGGGGGAGATGACTCCCCTACCCCGCCATCTGCGCCTGGAAGGCGGCCACGTCGAAGTAGTCGCGCCACTCGGCGATTAGGCCGTCGGCGTCGAACACGAAGACGCCCATCACCGGGATCTCCAACCACTTTCCGCCCATCAGGAAACGGTCGGTGCGCTCTGTCAGGACCGAGCCGTCCTCGGCCTCGGCGGCGTGGTGGACGACCCACTCGATCTGCTCAGCGCCGGCGATGAAGGGCGCCAGGAACGCACAGACCTCCTCGCGTCCCTGCGACAGCGACAGGCCCACGTTGGCATAGACGATCCCCTGCGCCATCGCCGCCGTCACCGCGTCCGCGTCGCGCCGCTCCCAGGCGGCGACGAAGGCCCGAAAGCGCTCGAGGTTGGTCACGCGGGGTCGAACTCCAGGTGCAGCGCCTCCACCCCGCGGAGCAGGATGTTGGGGCTGTAGCGGAAGTCGTTGGCGCCCCCGGCGAACCGCAGGTTCTTCAGCCGCTCCAGGATCATCGGGAAGGCCGTGAGCATCTCCTTCCTCGCCAGCTGCGCGCCGATGCAGGTGTGGATGCCCGCGCCGAACGCCAGGTGCGACTTGGCGGCCGGCCGTTCCACGTCGAAGCGGTCGGGGTCGGCGAAGTGCGCCGCGTCGCGGTTGCCGGAGCCGTAGCGCACCAGGATCATCTCGCCCGCCTTCACCGGCACGCCGCCGATCTCCGCATCCCGCGTGGCCACCCGCCACATGTTGTTGGTGGGGGTGAGGAAGCGGAGCGTCTCCTCCACCAGCCCGCCGATCAGCTCCGGGCCGGTCTGCACCTTCGCCATCTGGTCGGGGTTGGAGATCAGGTAGTAGAGCCCGGCGGTGAGCGTGTGCGCGGTGGTCTCGTTCCCCGCCACCAGGAGCTGCTGCAGGATCGAGAGCAGCTCGGAATAGTCCATCTTCCGCGGGTCGCCCTCCTCGGCCAGGTCGGCGTGGACGAGGTCCGAGATGATGTCCTCGGTCGGGTTCGCGCGCTTGGCTTCGATCACGTCGACGAAGTAGCGCTGGAACTCCACGACGCGGCGCGCCGCCTCCAGCCGAGTCGGCTTGTCGCTGACGCCGCCGAGCTGAACGATGAAGGCTTCGGACCAGCGGTGGAAGCGGTCCATGTCCTCGCGCGGCGCGCCGAGCGCGTCGGCGATCACCGTCATGGGCAGGTGGTTGGCGAACTGCGCCTTGAACTCGCACCGGCCGTCCGCGGCGAAGCCGTCGAGCAGGTCTTGCGTCACCTGCGCCATGTACGGCCCCATCCCCTCCACCCGCTTGTAGGTGAAGGCCTTGCCCGCGAGCTTGCGGTAGCGGGTGTGCGCCGGCGGGTCGGCGGTGAGCATGGTGTTGGTCACCGGCCACCCTTCGGCCAGGATCGCCGCTTCGTCCGCGTCGATCCCGCCGGTGCTGCCGGAGCGCAGCTGGGCGGAGAAGTCGTTGGAGAACACCAGCGGCTGGCGGTTGACCTCCATGATCAGGTCGTAGGTGGAGACCGAGACGATGCCGGTGTTCGAGTCGCGGAACACCGGCGCCTCGGCCCGCAGGCGTGCGAAGTAGGGATAGGGGTTCTGCAGGAGCTCGGGGTCGAAGGCGTTGATCTCGTGCAGCGGGCAGGAGGCGGCGTCCGGCTTAAGCTCCAGCGCCGCGTGGGGATCGAGCGTCGCGTCGTCCATGCCGCCTCCTTCTACGCCAGGTAGCCGCCGTCGACCGGCAAGTCGGCGCCG
>CAZZZR010000020.1:0-9904 GCA_964658605.1 uncultured Caulobacter sp.
CCTCGGCGCCCGAGATCAGCAAGACCAGCCGCACCGCGCCCCCGCGCTCCGGCTTCCGCCCGGCCGCCACGGCGGAGGACGACGACCGCCGCAAGGCCGGCGCGCCCAAGAGCGTGCTCTCGCGCACCAAGGGCTCGCCCGTCCGCCGCGAAGGCCGGCTCACCATCCAGTCCGCGGCCGGCGAGAGCGGCGACCGCATGCGCAGCCTCGCCTCGGTTCGCCGGGCGCGGGAGCGGGAGCGCGAGAAGCGCAAGGGCGGCGGCGCGTCCGACCAGCCCCGCGTGGCCCGCGAGGTCGTCATCCCCGACGCCATCACCGTGCAGGACCTCGGCCAGCGGATGGCCGTGCGCGGCGTGGACATCATCAAGTTCATGATGCGCCAGGGCGCCATGCTGACCATCAACGACGTGCTCGACGCCGACACCGCCGAGCTGATCGCGACCGACTTCGGCCACACCGTGCGCCGGGTCTCGGAGTCGGACGTCGAGACGGGCTTCATCGCCGACGAGGACGTGGAGGCCGACACCGTGCCCCGCCCGCCCGTCGTGGCGGTCATGGGCCACGTCGACCACGGCAAGACCAGCCTGCTCGATGCGTTGCGCACCACCGACGTCGCCAAGGACGAGCACGGCGGCATCACCCAGCACATCGGCGCCTACCAGGTCACGACGGCCGACGGCCAGCACATCACCTTCCTCGACACCCCCGGCCACGCCGCCTTTTCGGCGATGCGCGCGCGGGGCGCCAACGTCGGGGACATCGTGATCCTGGTGGTCGCGGCCGACGACGGCGTGATGCCGCAGACGATCGAGGCCATCAACCACGCCAAGGCTGCGGGCGCGCCGATCATCGTGGCCGTCAACAAGATCGACAAGCCCGACGCCGACCCCACCCGCGTGGTCAACGAGCTGCTGCAGTATGAGATCGTCTCCGAGGCGCTCGGCGGCGAGACGCAGGTGGTCGAGGTCTCGGCCACCCAGAAGCTGGGCCTCGAGGACCTGCTCGAAGCCATCAGCCTGCAGGCCGAGGTGATGGACCTGCGCGCCAACCCCGACCGCTCGGCCGAAGGCTCGATCATCGAGGCCAAGCTCGACAAGGGCCGCGGCCCCGTGGCGACCGTCCTGGTCGACCGCGGCACCCTGAAGCGCGGCGACATCGTCGTGGCCGGCGCCTCCTGGGGCAAGGTCCGCGCGCTCGTCAACGAGCGCGGCGAGCAGCTGAAGGAAGCCGGCCCCTCCACCCCCGTGGAGATTCTCGGCCTCGACGAGACCCCCTCTCCCGGCGACACCTTCGCCGTCGTGGAGAGCGAGGCGCGCGCCCGGGAGCTGACCGAGTACCGCGAGCGGGTGCGCCGCGAGAAGACCGCGGCTCCCATGGGCGGCGGCGCCAGCCTGGCCGACATGATGGCCAAGCTCTCGGCCAAGAAGGTCAGCGAACTGCCGCTGATCGTGAAGGCCGACGTGCAGGGCTCCTCCGAAGCCATCGTCTCCAGCCTGGAGAAGCTGGGCAACGAGGAGGTGCGCGCGCGCATCATCCACGCGGGCGCCGGCGGCATCACCGAGAGCGACGTGCAGCTGGCCAAGGGCGCCGGCTGCTCGATCCTGGGCTTCAACGTCCGCGCCTCGGCGCAGGCCCGGGCGCTGGCGGAGCGCGAAGGCGTGGAAATCCGCTACTACGCGATCATCTACGACCTCCTGGACGACATCAAAGGCGTGCTCTCCGGCATGCTCAGCCCGATCCAGCGCGAGACGTGGCTGGGCAACGCGACGCTCCTGCAGGTGTTCGAGATATCGAAGGTCGGCAAGATCGCCGGTTGCCGCGTGACCGACGGCGTGATGCGCAAGGGCGCCCGCACCCGCGTGATCCGCAACGACATCGTCATCCAGGAGAACGGCGTGTTGGCCACGCTGAAGCGCTTCAAGGACGACGTGAACGAGGTCACCAACGGCATGGAATGCGGCGTCGGCTTCGCCAACCTCCAGGACCTGAAGGAAGGCGACCAGATCGAGTGCTACACCCTGGAAGAGGTGAAGCGGTCGCTTTGACATGGACGGCGGCCCCCTAGGCAAGCCGGTCGCGAAGCCGGGCCGCTCATCGTCTGAAAATCGCCCGCCCGACTCCGTGAGCGATTTCAAGGGGTTGCTTGCGGTAGGATAGAATCGCGCCGTCGTACAATCGCCATCGGGGCCCTCCCTTCGGGGTCGCCGCCTACGCTCTAAAAGTCGAAGCACATCCTTCGTCAGGCTTCCGGCGATACCTCAGCACTTTCTGAGGAAATGCAGACTGCTCGCCATCTTCAGCTGGGTTGAGTGGAATCCGCGATGGCGACGACCCTATAAGACGTGCGATAAGCTATCTTTGGCCCTCTGCCGGCCATAGGCGGATCTCCGTGGAATATTCGCGTCCCGATGGTATTTCGCCTGAAATCGGCGCCGCGTGGTTTTACGACAAAAGCAGCGACGGATTCGCAGTTTCTAGAAACGGCGTTATTCTGAGGGTCAATCCTGCCTGGTGCGAAATTCTGGGAATCAGCGCTGAGCGGGCCGTTGGTCAGAAGGCCGCGGACATCCTATCCTTGGAGGACCTCGCGTCTTACGCGGAAGGTGAGGCTGAACTCCGCTTGCGTGGAGAGAGCCAGTTCGACCTGTGCATCCAAACCCCGCGAGGGCCGGTGTGGGTGAGCGGTTCGGTGCGACGCGGCGCCGACGGTTATGCGCTCATCGTGGCGCGAGACATCACCGAAGAACGACGCTTGGCGGCGGAGCTGGAAGCGGCGGCCCACATCCGGTCTCTGCTCTGGGGCCGCGCAGGCGTCCTCACCTGGACGTATTCACCGACGGCGGCCCAATTCCACTTGGACGTCACTCGCGACCCTCTTACCGAAATCTACGTGCCAGCCGCCAGGAAGGTGGCCCTCGGTCAGGTGCTCGATCACATGGACGAGCCCAAGCGTGAAGGATACGCCAGCGCGCTGGAGGCGAGCGCGAAGACGGGCGAGTTTGCCAGCTACGACTTCGGCTATACTGATGAGACGGGTCGGCGACGCCATTTCAACGCGTGCTGGCGTGGGCTCAAGGCGGAGGCCGACGACCGCTGGCTGCTCGCCGGCCTGACGAGGGATCTGACGGAGCTCGTGGAGGCGCGGGACGCCGCCTTGGAAGGCCAGCGCCTCGCCACCGAAGCCGACCGAGTGAAGTCGCGCTTCCTGGCCAACATGAGCCACGAGGTGCGCACGCCCCTGAATGGCGTCCTTGGCGCCCTGCACCTTCTCACGTTCGAGCCGATGTCGCCGGAAGCCACGAGACTGCTGGCCGAAGCGAGAACGAGCGGGCGCATCCTGACCGGCCTTTTGAACGACCTGCTCGATCTCGCCGACCTCGAGGCCGCACGGCTGACCCTGTCCTACGAGGACGTCGATCCTCTCGGCCTCATGCAGAGTGTTCTGGAGGACCATCTCGCCCAGATGCAGGCGAAGGGGCTCAAGCTGGAGGCGCAGCCGCCACGCGATCAACCGCCCCACATCGTCACCGACGGACGCCGGCTGCGCCAAATCCTGTCCTGCTTCCTCGACAACGCCGCCAAGTTCACGGAGCACGGGGGCGTGACCGTGCGGTTGCTGGTCGCTGGAGCGGGCGCTGGCCGGCGTATGCGGTTCGAAGTCGAAGACACCGGGATCGGTGTCGTACCCGAGACGATTCCGGACCTGTTCGCGAACTTCGTCCAAGCGGACGATACTGCGACGCGTCGCGCCCGCGGCGTGGGATCGGGGCTGCCGCTGTCGCGCAAACTGGCCCGCCTCATGGGAGGGCAGGTGGGCGGTTCCAGCACCCTTGGGGCAGGCTCGACCTTCTGGGTGGAGCTTCCGGCGCCGGGTGTCGAGCCGGAAGCCGACGACGAGGCCCCGAAGCCGTTGGAAGGGCTCAGCGTACTGGTCGTCGACGACAATGCGACCAACCGCCTGATCGCCACGCGGATCCTCGAACACGTCGGGGCCGACGTCGATACCGCCAGCGACGGCGCCCTCGCCGTGCAGGCGGTGACCGAAGACGCCTTCGATGTCGTGCTGATGGATATTCAAATGCCCGTCATGGATGGCGTCGAGGCCGCGCGGAGCATTCGCAAGCTCACGGCGCCGACAGGGCAGGTTCCGATCCTCGCGATGACGGCGAATGTCGCGGCTGAGCAGGTGGTGACCTATGAGGCGGCCGGCATGGACGGGGTGGTCGCCAAACCCGTATCGCCAGCCACGCTGTTGGGTGAAGTCGCCAGGGTCACCGCCCCGCTCCCCGCCTCCCACGTCTATCGCCTCATCTACCATAGCCGGCAGAGCCCATCGGTTTCGGCGCGACTCGAGGAGGTTCTGGAGGAGATCGTCAGCGCATCAATCCCTGCGAACAGGGCCTCGAAGCTGACCGGCGCGCTGCTGGCCTGCGGAGGTTCGTTCATCCAATGTCTTGAAGGTCCGCAGATCGCGGTCGACGCCACCTTCGCCCGCATCTCGCGTGACCCGCGGCATGAGCTGGTGACGCTGGTCGATGCGCGCGATGTGGAAAGCCGAACCTTCGTTGACTGGAGCATGAGCGGTCGCGTGCTCTCGCAACTGGACGCCGCCATCGCCCTCATCTTGGATCACGCTGTCGACTTTGACCCTCTTCAGATGAAGGCTGATGATTTCATGAGATTGTTGTCCTCGGTCTCCAGCCTGAAGCTGGCAACCCAAAGGCCTTAAGAATATCAATCGAGCTGACTTAGGCGCTCATAGCCGTTGAAGTTAATTCCTATCATTGCATTGTAGAGTGCAATTATCTCTGCGTGCTCGGATATATCCTTGCGTTTTGCGATATTGCTGAGACCGGGCTCGTTGTCACTCAGAGAAGCAGGGGCCGACTGGGCGATGCGGCTGGCCCGTCGCTGCCGTTTTGCGCGGCGGGTGGCGGCCGGCGGCGAGAACACCCGCGCGCGTCAACGATGTCTACGGCAATTCCGGTAGGCCATCCTCAACCGGCGGGGGCCCAAACGCCCATGCGGCCGGGAAGGTGCGGCGCGTGCGTGGTCGGCCGTTCTTGGTAAACCGACCTTAACCCCCCTCCGCCACCTGTAGCCCGACGGCGTGTGGGTGATGCGGACGATGGCGAACATTGCGGCGGGACGGTCGCGGCGGGGGCCGGCGCTCCAGGGAGTCTCGGCTGTCGCCGCGCGAGCCTGGGGCTCGGCGGCCATGCTGCGCCTGCGGGGACTCGCGACCACGGCCGCGGGCGGCGCGACGCTGGTGGCGCTGGCCAGCTGGCGGGCGGGCGACCCCAGCCTGAACGTCGCGGCGGGCGAGCGCGCGCACAACCTGCTCGGCGGCTTCGGCGCGACCCTGGCCGACGCGCTGCTGCAGTCCCTGGGACTGGGCGCGGGCGTGGCGGCGCTGGCGATGACCGTGTGCGGGCTGGCGCGCGCCTTCGCGCCCGATCCCCTGGCGAGCCGCGTGGACCTTCGCCTGCGGGCGCTGGCGGCGGGGGCTGGCGTGCTCCTGGTCTCCTGCGCCCTGGCCGCCGCCCCCGCGCCCGCCGCCTGGCCTCTGGCGCGGAGTCTGGGCGGCTTCTGGGGCGACGCCGTCGCCGGCGGCCTCACGCACGTGCTCGGCCGGGCGCACGCGCCGCTGCCGCATGTGATCCTTGGCGGCCTCTTCGGGGTCGCCGCCCTGTGGCTGCTGGGCTGGGCGGCCGGCCTCGGGCGTCACGACCTCGCCGCCGCCGGGGGCTGGGCGGCCAACTCCGGCGCCCGCGCGGCCGGCGCCGCGGGGCGGTTCGCCGCCGACAGGCTCGCCAAGCGCGAGGCCGGCGCACCCTCTCCGCCGCCCAAGACCCGCGGCAAGCGGGTGGACGCCAAGGCGCACACGGGCCTCTCCGACATCCTGGCCGCCGCCTCCGCCTCCGACGCCCGCGTGGCGGCGCCCGACCTGGAGGCCGACGGCGACGCGCCCTTCGACACCGAGGACGGGGACGACGGCGGCCCGCCCCTCGCCGTCGCCCTCCCCAAGGGCGGCCCCAAGCCCTCCGGCCGGGAGGCGCGCGAAAACCAGAAGGCGTTCGGCTTCGTGCAGCCCGACGGCTTCCAGCTGCCTGAGCTGGCCATGCTCTCCAAGCCCAAGCCCCGCCAAGCCGCCTACGACGAGGGCGCCCTGCGCCAGAACGCGCGGATGCTGGAAGGCGTGCTCGCCGAGTTCGGGGTGAAGGGCGCAATCGACCAAATCCGCCCCGGCCCCGTCGTCACCCTCTACGAGCTGGTGCCCGCCCCCGGCGTGAAGTCGTCCCGCGTGATCTCGCTGGCCGACGACATCGCCCGCTCCATGAGCGCCCGCTCCGCCCGCGTGTCGGTGGTGCAGGGCCGCAACGCCATCGGCATCGAACTGCCCAACGCCAAGCGCGAGACCGTCTACCTGCGCGACCTGCTTTCGAGCGCCGAGTACGAGAAGACCGGCCCGAGCCTCCCCATGGCGCTGGGCGAGACCATCGGCGGTGAGCCCTACATCGCCGACCTCGCCAAGATGCCCCACCTGCTGATCGCGGGCACCACCGGCTCGGGCAAGTCGGTGGGGGTCAACGCCATGATCCTGTCGATCCTCTACCGCCTGCCGCCCAGCCAGTGCCGCTTCATCATGATCGACCCGAAGATGCTGGAGCTCAGCGTCTACGACGGCATCCCGCACCTGCTCGCGCCGGTGGTCACCGATCCCAAGAAGGCGATCGTGGCGCTGAAGTGGACGGTGCGGGAGATGGAGAACCGCTACCGATTGATGTCGAAGATCGGCGTGCGCAACGTCGGCGGCTACAACGAGAAGGCGAGGGACGCCCAGGCCAAGGGCGAACGCTTCGCCCGCACCGTGCAGACCGGCTTCGACGATGCGGGCCGTCCCATCTACGAGACCGAGGAGTTCGCGCCCGAGCCGATGCCCTTCCTCGTGGTCGTAATCGACGAGGTGGCCGACCTGATGATGGTCGCCGGCAAGGACATCGAGGGCGCGGTCCAGCGGCTGGCGCAGATGGCGCGGGCCGCGGGCATCCACCTGATCATGGCGACGCAGCGCCCCTCGGTCGACGTGATCACCGGCACGATCAAGGCCAACTTCCCCACCCGGATCAGCTTCCAGGTCACCTCGAAGATCGACGCCCGCACCATCCTCGGCGAACAGGGCGCCGAGCAGCTGCTGGGCCAGGGCGACATGCTCTACATGGCCGGCGGCGGCCGGGTCTCGCGCTTGCACGGCCCGTTCGTGGCCGACAGCGAGGTGGAGGAGGTCGCCAAGTTCCTCCGCGCTCAGGGCCAGCCTCAGTACCTGGAGGAGATCACCGCCGCCCCCGACGACGACGAGGACGGCGACCCGCTCGGCGACCTGGAGGGCGAGGGCTCCCCCGGCGACCTCTACGACCAGGCCGTCGCCGTGGTCGCCCGCGACCGCAAGGCGTCGACCAGCTACGTCCAACGCCGCCTGCAGATCGGATACAACCGCGCGGCCTCCCTGATCGAGCGGATGGAGAAGGAAGGCGTGGTCGGCGCCGCCAACCACGCCGGCAAGCGCGAGGTGCTGGTCCAGCCGCCCCCGCCGCTCTGACGCATCGCCGACACGCCCGCACGCGCCCCCGCGAACGCCCCGCAACTCGCCCGACGCGCGATCATGTCGCAGGGACTCTTCCCGCGATCGGAGTCCATCCGCCCGAAAACGCCTTGCCCGATTCGATCGGTTAAGAGAGGGTAAGGATGCTGATTCCAAGGGGTTATGGGGGACTCTGAACATGCTGGCGCAGGTGGGCGCTCCGGCCGCCGCGATGCGGGCGCATGAGGAGATGTTCGCCTACTGGGCGTCGCGACGCGAGAGCGGACGGTTGCCCGGGCGGGCGCACATCCACCCCGCCCACATCAAGCGCCACCTGCCCACCGTCAGCCTGATCGACGTCGTCCGGGGCGACGACGGCGCCCGCAGCTATCGGCTACGCCTGGCGGGCACCGGCCTCTACGGCGTCTACGGCGGGGAGATCACGGGCAAGGGGCTGCACGACGTCTACGCCCCCGACGCCGCCGACTACTGGACCGCCGAGCTCGACAAGGTGGTGGAGGGTCGCCGGCCGGCGGTGGGCATGCACTCGCTGTCTTGGCGCGGCGCCCAGCACCTGTCGATCCTGTGGCTGCGGATGCCGCTGGCCACCGACGGGCGGGAGGTCGACATGATCCTCGGCTACGACGCGCCCGTCGGCGGCGCCTCGGCGCACGCGATCACCGGCATCCGCGCCGCCTGAAAGACCCCTCTCCGGCCGACGTCCGCGATTGACCTCGGCGGAGCACGTCGCCGTTGCGGAGGAAAATAGGAAAGTTATCCTCCCATCTCGACGGCAGGGCACTGTCGTCGGAACCGGCGACGCGTAGGGCCGCCGGGTAGAGGACGCTCCCGATGACTCCCGCCGCCACGACCCCTTCGGCTCCCCCGCCGCCGATCGCCGACTTCGCCCTGCGGCTCGCGCCTCCCGCGCCCCGGCAGGACGCCGGCGATGCGGAGGCGGCCGCCCTGATCGCCCATCTCGCCGCCTTCGCGGTCGGCGTCAGCCCGCACGAGCTCGGCCGGGTCACCCGGCGCAGCGCCGCGGCGTCCCGCGCCCGGCAGGTGGCGATGTACCTGGCGCACACCGCGCTCTCCTGGCCGCTGGCGCGGGTGGCGGCGGCGTTCCGCCGCGACCGCACCACCGTCTCGCACGCCTGCAGCCGGGTGGAGGACTGGCGCGACGACGCCGGTTTCGACGCCTGCCTGTGCGAGCTGGAAGCCTGCCTGCACGCCATCCCGTCGCCTCGCGCCCTGGCCTGCACGGAGGGGGCGTGACGCGGCCGTTCGATCGTTTCGGCGCGACCGAGGCCGAGCGGCTGGCGGAGCGCGCAGCCGCCCTCCTCGCCCGACCCGGCGCGTGGCTGGAGGCGGCGGACGGCGGCTATGTGGTGCGCGCCGCCGCGGACCGCCGCCGTCGCCCGGCCCTTCGCCTGGACGAGGCGGCCTTCGCGGGCTTGGTCGAGACGCCGGGCTTGCGCCCACGGACCGGCGGCGGCTGGACCTTGCGCGCGCCGCAGGTGCGAAGGCCGTCGCCGACCGCGGGCCGCCCGGGCGTGACGCCCGGAGAGCGGGCCGTGGCGGAGCCGGGCGGAGGCGTGGCCGTTCGCGCGGCCAACCTCGGCGAGAGCCCCCTGGCCTGGCTGGCGCGCAGGCGCGACCCGCAGGGCGCGCCCTGGCTCTCCCCCGTCGAGGTCGCGGCCGCGGAGCGTCTGCGCATGGACGTGGAGCAGGCGGGCCTGATCGGCCGGCTGACCATGCGCTGGGACGGCCAGCCTCGCGGCGGCGGCGTGCCGATCGAGCCGGCGGAGCGGGCTCGCGCGGCCAAGGCGCGGGCGGCGGCCGCGCTCGAGGCGGTGGGGCCCGGCCTGCGCGACATGCTGGAGCGCGTCTGCCTGGTCGGCTCCGCCCTGGAGGCCGCGGAGCGGGAGCTGGCGCTGCCCCGCCGCGCGGGCAAGACCGTGCTGAAGCTCGGCCTCCAGCGGCTCGCCGCCCACTACCGCATGGGCTGAGGCTCCACCCGCCTCAGGAGCTGGGCTCGGGCGAAGTCGGCGCGGGCGAGCGCGCGGGCGGCGCGTCGTCGATCCGGAAGACCGGCCCTCCCGTATAGGCCACGTAGGCCTTGGCGCGCCGTTGCGAGAGCACGACCCGGTGGGCCCGCAGGAAGTCGGCTCCCAGGATCATCTCGACCGGGTCGTCCGGCGACTGGCTGACCCGGCTGCCGGTCGTCGCGAAGCCGACGCCCTTGTTGATCTCGGCAACCTGGAGCCGCACGTTGCGAACGGCCTCTTCGCCGATCGAGAAGCTATCGAACTTTGCGATGTG